>JBBDVI010000082.1:0-7021 GCA_040903465.1 Flavobacteriaceae bacterium | reverse complement strand
AATGCGTTTTCTTACACTTTCAAATACATCTCCGGTTTTTTCCTGAAATGATATTAAAATATTTTTGTGTAGAATAAAACTCAGTTGCTCATCTTCAATTTCATCATCGTTATTCAGCATTAGCATTTTAAGAACCATGTGAATATAGTTATCATACTCATCAATTTTTGGTCTTTGCCCCACACTCAATATGTCTTCCATGGTTAGCTTGTGAACCAAAAGTTTGGAACATATGTTTTCTATGATCGTTTCATCGTGAATGCCGTCAATGTTTATCCACAGCGTATCCTTTGAAGTGTCGATCAAGTGTATAACTTCATCTAAGTTTTTTGGAGTGATTTCCTGCACCTGGTCTTCATTGTACAGGAGTACAGAAAATTCTGCCTTTTCCATTTTTTGTTGGCCTGTAAAGAGAAGTGTTCCGGGAGCCAGGCCTAATTTTGACTTTTTTTTATGCCGTTTTCTTGCCATAGGAGATTTTCGGTTGATCAGATGGATTTATTCTCTCTAAAATTAAAACATTTTTTATAAAATCAAGGGGAAGCGAGCAAGTCTTTATCTGTTTTCACAAAAACAAAAGCGATAACAGCAGCCAATTGCTTATTTTTGAAGTTCATGGATTCTCAAAACCAACTCGCAAAACAATTCAAAGGGTTTCTTGAAACACCCTCTCTTTTTGAAGAAATTGAAAATTTTGAATTGTTTTCAATTTCTGAAAAGGACACTGAAAATTTTACTGATTTGAGTTTACAACCCATCCCCAATAATCTGGTTCTGGGTAAACGCGTGGAATTATTTTTTCAGGAATTTGTAAAACATTCAAAAAGGTATTCCATGCTTGCTGCGAACCTTCAGGTCATAGAAAACAAAATCACGCTCGGCGAACTTGATTTTTTAATCAAAGACATAGTCGATCATAAGTTTATACACGTGGAACTTGTCAATAAATTTTATGTATATGATCCTGAAATTTCCGGGGAACTCAAGCAGTGGATTGGTCCCAACAGACGGGATACACTGCTTTATAAGATCAGTAAACTCCAAAAGAAACAGCTTCCGTTATTGCACAACACAAGCACGAAGCAATATTTAGAACAATTGAATCTCTCACCGGAAAAGTTTATCCAGCAGGTTTGTTTTCTGGGTAAACTGTTTGTTCCCGTAAACCTTTACGGAACCCGTTTCCCGGAAATTAATAACCGTTGCATTGTGGGTTATTGGCTGACTTTGGAAGCTTTTAAAGAGCGTAATGAGCAAAAGGACGTCTATTATCTGCCAAAAAAAGAAAACTGGCTTACCCGCCCTGAAAACAATAATGTATGGGTTTCCTTTGAAGAAGCGCTTGTTCCTGTTGAAAAATCCCTCCAAAACAAGAAATCACTTATGTGCTGGAAAAAAACAGCCGGTGGTAAACCTGAACAATTTTTTATTGTCTGGTGGAAATAGCGTTTATTTTGCTGAATTATGCCTTTTTTGCAAAATGGCTTCCACATCTTTTAAACCAAAACCTTTGGCCTTTAGTAAAATCATATAGTGAAACAGCAAGTCTGCACTTTCATTGAGAAACAGCTCATCATTATTGTCTTTTGCCTCAATAATCACTTCAACAGCCTCCTCTCCCACTTTTTGGGCAATTTTGTTGATGCCTTTTTCAAAAAGTGAAGCAACATAACTTTCTTTATTAGTTCCGCTCTTTCTGTCTTCAATCACAGTTTCCAGAGTGGATAAAAACCCAAAATTACTTTGCCTTTCTTCGCCCCAGCACGTGAATGTTCCATTGTGACAAGTAGGCCCAAGCGGATTTGCCTGAATCAAAAGTGTGTCATTATCACAGTCCACTTTTATGTCTTGTAACTCCAGGAAATTTCCGCTTTCCTCGCCTTTTGTCCAAAGCCGTTGTTTGCTGCGGCTGAAAAAGGTGACCTTTTTTATTTCCAGTGTTTTGCGATATGCTTCTTCATTCATATAGCCCAACATCAACACTTGTTGTGTTGTAGCATCCTGTACTATTGCCGGAACCAATCCGGTTGCATCTTTTGTAAAATCTATATTCATAATCGAACGGGTATATTGTTATTTATTAAAATTTCTTTTAAATACCTAATTTCTATTTCTTTAAAATGAAAAACACTTGCTGCCAAGGCGGCATCAGCTTTTCCATTTTGAAAAGCATCCACAAAATGGCTGATTTTTCCGGCTCCTCCTGAAGCAATGACCGGAATATTGATTTCGTTTGAAAGTCTTGCCAAGGCTTCATTTGCAAAACCGTTTTTGGTGCCGTCATGATTCATGGATGTAAATAATATTTCACCGGCACCTCTTGCTTCTGCTTCTTTTGCCCATGCAAAAAGGTCAATATCCGTGGGTTCTTTTCCGCCCACAAGATGCACGAGCCATTCATTGTTTACAAGTTTGGCATCAATAGCAACCACTATACACTGCGAACCAAATTTCCCTGCCAGAGCATTGATAAGTGACGGGTTTTTTACCGCTGCTGAATTGATGGCCACCTTATCAGCACCATTTTGTAACAGTATATCCACATCTTCTATGGATGAAACACCACCGCCCACGGTAAAGGGTATATTGACTTTTTCAGCCACACGGTGAACAAGGTCTACCAGTGTTTTTCTGCGTTCTTCAGTTGCTGAAATATCCAAAAAAATCAATTCGTCAGCTCCCTGCTTTGAATACAGCTCAGCCAAAGCCACAGGATCACCGGCATCCCTCAGTTCCAGGAAATTGACACCTTTGACCGTGCGCCCGTTTTTAATATCCAGACAGGGGATAATTCGTTTTGCTAATGCCATATCAGTTTGATATTATAAAATTTTCAAGTTCTTTTAGAGTTATTTTGTTTTCGTAAATCGCTTTTCCCAGAATGGCACCTTCACAGCCGGTTTCTTTTAGAGCAACCAAATCATCCAAAGTTGTAATTCCACCCGAAGCAATGAGTTTTATACCGGGGATTTCAGTTAATAATTTTTTGTAAAGTTCAACCGCCGGTCCCGCAAGCATACCGTCTTTGCTGATGTCTGTACATATAACATAGCTTATTCCGCAAGATTGGTAGAATTTGACAAAAGGGACCAATTCCCGGTTTGTTTGTTCCTGCCAACCGGAGACAGCGATTTTATCGCCATTTTCACCCGAATGAATATCGGCACCCAGTATGATTTTATCCGGACCATAGTTTGTAATCCATTGCTGAAATATTTCCGGGTTTTTTACGGCAATACTTCCTCCCGTGACTTGTCTGGCTCCACATTCAAAAGCTGTCTGAACATCCTTATCTGTCTTTAAACCACCCCCAAAATCAATATTTAAGGTTGTTTTGGAAGCAATTTGTTCCAGAATTTTATGGTTGACAATTTGACTGCTTTTTGCCCCGTCCAAGTCTACAAGGTGCAAATACTCAATTCCCGAAGCTTCAAAACCTTTGGCAACTTCCAGCGGATTTTCATTGTAAATTTTTTTAGTGCTGTAATCCCCTTTGGAAAGCCGCACGCATTTTCCGTTAATGATATCAATGGCTGGTATAATTCGCATAATCTATTGTAGTTTTAAAAAATTAGAGAGTATTTTTTCTCCCCCTGTACTGCTTTTTTCGGGGTGAAATTGCACGCCATAAAAATTATCTTTTTGCAATGCTGAAGCATACGATTCGCCATAATCAGTCAATGCGATGGCTTCGTTGCAATTTGGCGCATAAAAACTGTGCACGAGGTACATATATTCATTTTCCTGAATTCCTTCAAAAAGCGGGGATTTTAAATTGTAAATTGTATTCCAGCCCATTTGCGGAACCTTCAAGCGGTTTGAAAAACGCACCACATCAACATCAAAAATCCCAAGCCCTGTTGTGTTACCTTCTTCTGAGCTTTTACAAAGCAATTGCATGCCCAAACAAATGCCCAGCACAGGCTGCTTCAGGGAAGGGATGATTTGATTAAGGCCGCTTTCACGTAGTTTCTGCATAGCACTACCCGCTTCCCCCACACCCGGGAAAATAACTTTATCAGCATTTGCGATATCTTTTTCATTGCTTGTTACCAGCGCATCGGTACCCAGCCGTTGCAGTGCAAAACGGATGCTCCTGATGTTTCCGGCGCCATAATCTATAATTGCTATTTTCATTACAAAGTGCCTTTGGTTGATGGTAAAATCATTTTTTCGGTGTCACGTTTTAAGGCCATTTTTATCGCTTTCGCGAAAGCTTTAAAAATCGCTTCAATTTTGTGGTGCTCATTTGTTCCTTCGGCTTTGATATTGATATTGGCTTTTGCGCCGTCACTAAAGGATTTAAAAAAATGGAAGAACATTTCCGTGGGCATTTTTCCAATCATTTCACGTTTGAACTCCGCTTCCCACACAATCCAATTTCTTCCGCCAAAATCGATTGCTACCTGTGCCAGACAATCGTCCATAGGGAGGCAAAAACCGTAGCGCTCCATACCGATTTTGTTACTCAAAGCTTGTGTAAAAGCTTCACCTAGCGCGATGGCCGTATCTTCTATGGTGTGGTGTTCATCCACTTCCAAATCCCCTTTTACGCTGATGTCAAGGTCTATCTGCCCGTGACGGGCTATCTGATCGAGCATATGGTCAAAAAAGGAAATTCCTGTATTGATGGTGCTTTTTCCGGTGCCATCAAGGTTCAGTTTTATTGAAATATCGGTTTCATTGGTTTTTCTTTTGAGTTCTGCCGTGCGGTCTTTTAATTTCAGGAATTCGTAAATACGTTGCCAGCAATTGGTTTCCAAAGCAATATATTTTTGTAATTCCTCTTCTTTTGTGGTTATTTCGGAAATTCCAAAACCTGTTTGGTCGTTGATGAAAATAGCTTTTGCATTCAGGTTTTTTGCAAGTTCCACATCGGTTAAGCGGTCACCAATCACAAAAGAATCCTTTAGGTTGTAAACTTCTGAGAAATAACCTTTCAACAGGCCGGTATTGGGTTTTCTGTTTGGCGAATTGTCTTTTGCAAAAGATCTGTCAATAAAAACCTCCTTAAACTTCACACCTTCACTCTCAAAGGTTTTCATGATCAGATTGTGGATGGGCCAAAATGTTTCTTCAGGATGACTTTCTGTTCCCAATCCGTCCTGATTGGTCACCATAACCAGTTCATAGTCGAGTTCGCGGGCGATTTTTGTCATATAAAACAAAGCTCCGGGATAAAACTCCAGTTTTTCAAAACGGTCTATTTGTTCGTCCTGTGGTTCCCGAACCAGGGTGCCGTCGCGGTCTATAAACAATACTTTTTGCATATTTTCTATTTTTTAGAGCTGTTGTAAGGCTTTGATTAATTTTTGATTTTCTTCAGGGGTACCAATGGTGATGCGCAGGGTGTTCTCACATAAAGGTTGCGAACTGCGGTTGCGAACCACAAAACCTTTTTCAACCAATTGCCGGTATCGCATGTCTGCGTCATCAACTTTTATCAGCAGGAAATTGGCATCGCTGGTGTACACTTTTGATATAAACTTAAACTGAAGTAATGCTTCAGATAAGTTAACTCTTTCTTTCTTTATAACAGCAACTTGACTTTTTATTTCCTCCTTATCTTTTAAAACTTTTATCGCCTTGTCCTGAGAGAGTGCATTACTGTTATAAGGTGGTTTTATTTTGTTCAATACAGAAACTATTTGTTCCGAAGCATAGCAAATTCCCACCCGAATTCCTGCTGCCCCGAAAGCTTTGGACAGCGTATGCGTCACAACAAGATTTGGATATTTATTCAGAGATGAGATAAAGGACGGTTCGTCAGAAAAGTCAATATAAGCTTCATCTATTGCCACCAATCCTGGAAAATTGTCCAGCAGTTCCTCAATCTTTTTTCTGTCAAAGGAATTTCCTGTCGGATTGTTAGGTGAACACAAAAAGAGGATCTTTGTGTTTGAATCGGTTTTGTTTAGAATTGCGTTTACATTGGGTTGAAAATCTTCGGTTAACAGTATTTCCTTGTTTGTCACCGCATTAATACCCGCCAGGACAGAATACATTCCGTAAGTCGGCGGCAAGGTGATTACATTGTCTTTATTTGGCTCACAAAAGGCACGAAACAATAAATCCAGAACTTCATCACTTCCATTTCCGATAAGTATATTTTCAGCAGATACCTTTTTTTGTGATGCTAAAATGTTTTTCAATTCCCGTTGCTGCGGGTCAGGATAGCGGTTGATACCATTCTCAAAGGGGTTTTCATTGGCATCGAGATACGTCATAGGTTTATCAAAGTCCTTGAAATCATCTCTTGCTGACGCATAGGGCTGCAGTGATTTTACATTTTCACGAACCAAGCCATCCAGATTCCAGATTATTGATTTAGAACTGTTTTTCATTATGAATCCTTTTGATTTAAATTGTTTAATCTTATGGTCACGGCATTTTTATGCGCCTGTAATCCTTCGGCTTCTGCCATGATTTCTATTGCTTTTCCTATTTTACGGATTCCTTTTTTGGAAATCTCTTGGAAAGTAATGCTCTTGGTAAAACTGTCTAAATTTACCCCGCTATACTGCTTTGCATATCCATTTGTAGGCAAGGTGTGATTGGTTCCCGACACATAATCGCCGGCACTTTCGGGGGTGTAATTCCCAATAAATACCGAGCCGGCATTCTGAATGTTTTTTACGTAAAAGTCGTTGTCTTCCGTACAGACAATAAAGTGTTCAGGGGCGTAATCATTAATGAGCTGAAGTGCTGCTTCTTTATTTTCCATATACACAAAGGAACTGTTTTTCATCGCTTTTTCAGCGATTTCTTTTCTCGGTAAAACTTCTATTTGCTTTTTTATCTCTATCTCAACTTCAGCAATCAAATTTTTGGAAGTTGATACCAGCACCACCTGACTGTCTGCGCCGTGCTCTGCCTGGCTCAGTAAATCTGATGCTACAAAAGCAGCAACGGCCGTGTCATCAGCGACGACCAGCAATTCACTGGGACCGGCCGGCATATCGATTGCCACGCCATAGTTTGTTGCCAGTTGTTTGGCTACCGTCACAAACTGGTTTCCGGG
>JBBDVI010000081.1:0-7059 GCA_040903465.1 Flavobacteriaceae bacterium | reverse complement strand
ATTGCCAGTCCGGCACCGTTTACCATACAACCCACGTTTCCGTCAAGGTCAACATAGCTCAAGCCTTTGGAACGCGCTTCCACTTCAGTTGCATTTTCTTCCCTGATATCACGCATTTCCTGATAATCTTTATGACGGAAAAGTGCATTATCATCGATAGTCACTTTGGCATCTACTGCAATAATTTTATCATCGCTGGTTTTTAATACCGGATTGATTTCAAAAAGCGAGGAATCTGATTTGTCATAAGCAGTATACAAAGCAGTAACAAACTTGGTCATCTCTTTAAATGCCTTTCCTTCAAGACCAAGGTTGAAAGCCACACGTCTCGCCTGAAACGGCATCAAACCGACGGCAGGATCAACTTCTTCGGTAAAAATAAGATGAGGTGTGTTTTCTGCCACAGTCTCTATATCCATTCCTCCTTCTGTGGAGTACATAATCATATTTTTTCCGGTCGCACGATTAAGCAAAACACTCATATAAATTTCACTGGTCTCACTTTCGCCGGGATAGTAAACATCTTCTGCTACAAGTACCTGATGCACTCTTTTTCCCTCTGCGGAAGTCTGTGGTGTTACCAGGTCCATACCAATAATCTGACCTGCAACATCTTCAACGTGTTCGATGCCTTTTGCCAACTTTACACCACCACCTTTACCACGGCCACCTGCGTGAACCTGAGCTTTGATGACATACCAGCTTGTGCCGGTTTCATCAGTTAATTTTTTTGCTATTTCTACTGCTTCCTGTGGGGTTTGAGCTACATAGCCACGTTGAATTTCAACGCCAAAGCTGTTTAATATCTGTTTTCCTTGATACTCATGTAGATTCATAGTGGAGGATTTTCGCTTTAATAATTAAGGTGCAAAAGTAACAAAAGCATGGCAGTGTGGCAATGTTTTTAAATATAAAACAAAATATTTATGATAATTTTTAACTGAAAAGTTGTTCAGGTTAAATACTTTTGTAGCCTTATAAAAAAAATAATTTTTAACCTAAAAAAAATGACAAATCAAGACCTTTTGAAAATAGCTCAGGACTTTGGAAGTCCGGTTTATGTGTATGATGCCGAGAAAATAGCTTCTCAGTATAAACGTCTCACTTCTGCATTTAAAAAGGTCAAACAGGTGAAGTTTCATTATGCCGTAAAGGCCAACTCAAACCTTTCTGTCTTAAAATATTTGCATTCTCTGGGTGCTGCTCTGGATACTGTTTCCATCCAGGAAGTCAGATTGGGCCTGGAAGCCGGGTTTGAGCCTTCTGCAATCATCTTTACACCAAACGGTGTCTCCATGCAAGAGATTGAAACCGTTGCTGCCATGGGCGTTCAAATCAACATTGATAACCTGTCGGTTTTGGAACAGTTTGGAACCAAGCATCCTAAAATCCCGGTTTGCATCCGCATCAATCCACATGTGATGGCGGGAGGAAATACCAATATTTCTGTGGGGCATATTGATTCCAAATTTGGGATATCGATTCACCAGATGCCGCTTCTGTTGCGCATTGTTGAAAACACGGGCATGCATATCAACGGTATTCATATGCATACCGGCAGTGACATTCTCGATATTGACGTTTTCCTTTATGCAAGCGAAATTTTATTTGATGCCGCCAAAAATTTTAAAACCCTTGAATTCATTGACTTTGGAAGTGGTTTTAAAGTACCCTACAAACAAGGAGACATAGAGACCAATGTGGAGGAACTGGGAAAAAAACTCAGCAAAAGATTTAATGAATTTTGTGCCGAATACGGCAAAGAACTCACCCTGGCTTTTGAACCCGGAAAATTTCTCGTGAGTGAAGCCGGAAAGTTTTTGGTGAAAGTAAATGTCATCAAACAAACCACTTCAACGGTTTTTGCCCAAGTAGACAGTGGATTTAATCACTTGATACGTCCTATGTTTTATGGCGTTACACATCATATTGAAAACATTTCAAATCCAAAAGGTAAGGAACGTTTCTATTCTGTTGTAGGGTATATCTGTGAAACCGACACTTTTGCCAACAACCGCAGAATAACCGAAATCAAAGAAGATGACATCCTGGCTTTTCACAATGCCGGGGCTTATTGCTTTACCATGGCAAGCAATTACAATTCGCGTTTCAGGCCTGCCGAAGTATTATGGTATCAAGGGAAAGCCCACTTGATCCGTGAGCGTGAAACGATGGAAGATTTGCTTAAAAATCAAGTGGTCATTTCCTTATAAACAGTGACAGCAACCCTCTCAGGGTTTTTAAGCCTGAGAGGGTTCTTTATTTGAAATCAATCAAATGCATAAAGTAACCCTGTCGTCAACTGGTAGAAAGTATCAGGCACAGCTGTTGCCGGTGTGGCATCAAAGGTTAAAGTGTATGTCGCTTTAAGCGAAAGTTTTTCAAATATTCCCAATACAAACGAGTTCTCTGAAGCAATCCTAAAATCCCGGAAATCATTGAGTATGGGTTGATAATAGGTCGTGCTGATAAACGAAATATTGTCAGTTGGAAAAAAACTCAAAGACAAATATGAACTCGCCCTCCAATCCCTGTTTATAGTTAATACTTCTTCATTCAGTTCTTCGTGCTCATACATCACCAGTGACCCAAAATAAACCCTGTATTCTTCCAGTCCCAAGATTTTAAAACGAGGCCCCGTTCCCGTTAACCCCCTGAATTTGATTTTTGCAATGGAATTGTATTGTGATTGCACAAAAGCTTCCCATACTATTTTTTCGCGTAATTTATAATTGTAACGCAAATGTTGTGAGCCCTGGTTCACAAAACTCTGTCCGCCCGAACGTTCAAAACCCAAATCATTGACAAAAAGCGTCAGATGCTTATTCATTTTATACTGCACATGAATTTTGTTAGTGAGCCGAATAAGGGTTCGGGTATTTTTTGTAAGCGAAAAATCCAGACTTGTATTTCCGGTCCAGCCCGAAGTGTCTGTTACTTTCCGTAAGGACTCTACATTGATGATTTGAGAAAATGTGATTAAAGGAAAAAATAAAAAGAGTATGAAAAAGAGCCTTTTCATTATAGTGTTGATTTTTCTTAAAAATTGAGGTTATAATTCCTGAACAGCGCGCTTGGCAATTTCAAATTCTTCGACCATTTCCTGAAGGATTTGAGCAGCCGGTTTGATATCATGAATCAATCCTGAAATCTGGCCGATTTCCAGTTCGCCTTCTTCCAGATCGCCTTCAAACATGCCGCGTTTGGCTCTGGCTCGGCCCAAAAGAGTTTTTAACTCATCAGTTGTAGGGCTTTTAGCATAGAGCCGTTGTACATCTTCAAAAAACTTGTTTTTGATCAGACGAACAGGAGCCAGTTCTTTTAAAGTCAAAACAGTATCTCCTTCTTTTGCCTTTACAACTTCCTCCTTAAAAGAACGGTGCGCTGAAGACTCTTCACTCGCCACAAAACGGGTACCCACCTGCACGCCGTCTGCTCCCAAAACCATGGCGGCAAGCATGCCCTTTCCGGTGGCGATTCCTCCCGCTGCGATAAGAGGAACTTTTATTTGTTCCCTGACCATGGGAATGAGTGTAAATGTTGTGGTTTCTTCCCTTCCGTTATGCCCCCCGGCTTCAAAGCCTTCGGCGACAACAGCATCTACACCGGCCTCTTGGGCTTTTAAAGCAAATTTCACGCTGCTTACAACATGAACAACGGTAATCCCGTTGTCCTTAAGGAAAGATGTATAGGTTTTTGGATTGCCGGCAGAGGTAAATACAATCTCTACTTTTTCAGCAACAATAATTTCAATGATTTTATCTAGGTCAGGATACAACATCGGAACGTTTACACCAAAAGGTTTGTCTGTCGCTTTTTTACATTTCTGAATATGTTCCCTAAGAATTTCAGGATACATGGAACCGGCACCAATAATGCCCAGCCCGCCGGCATTGCTCACAGCACTGGCCAGTCGCCAACCGCTGTTCCAGATCATTCCTGCCTGAATTATGGGATATTTTATATTGAATAATTGTGTAATTTTGTTGGCAGCCATTTACTTCTTGACAATTTTTAGGGTTTGTAAACTCAAATCAGTCGCTAAGGTAAGCAGATATACTCCATTTCGCAACCCTGAAAAATTTAAAGTGTGGAAATCCCATATCCCATTTGGAATTTGGGATTCTTATAAAATGTGCAGATTCCTCTCTCTTTACTTTACGAAATCACCCCACTTCCCAAAAGTTCATCATCCTGATACCAGGCCACAAATTGCCCTTCGCTTATGGCTGACTGTGGGTTTTCAAAGATAACGTATAATCCCTTACCGGTTTGATGTAGTGTTGCTTTTTCAAGGGGTTGACGATACCGGATACGTGCCACCACTTCACGGGATTCATCTGTCGCCAATCTAAGATCTTCCCGAACCCAGTGCACTTCTTCCTGTTTTACAAAAAGACCTTTGCGGTATAATCCCGGATGGTTTTTGCCCTGGCCGGTATAGATTATGTTTTTGTGCACGTCAGTTTCAATGATAAACAACGGCTCTTTGGTTCCGCCCACATTGAGGCCTTTTCTTTGTCCCTTGGTAAAAAAATGAGCACCCTGATGTTTGCCCACAACTTTGCCGTCAGTAAGGGAATATTGATGTTTTTCGCTTTCTTTTACTAATGGGTTTTCTGCTCCATTTCGAGTGGTTTCATACAACGGACTATCTTCAGGAACCTCAACAATAACCCCTTCTTTAGGCTTGAGTTGTTGCTGCAAAAATTCAGGCAGGCGCACTTTTCCGATAAAGCAGAGACCCTGTGAATCCCTTTTTTCTGCCGTAATGAGGCTTTGTTCCTTTGCGATTTGACGCACTTCAGGTTTTAAAAGCTCCCCTACCGGAAAAAGTGTTTTTGCCAGTTGTTCCTGAGAAAGCTGGCACAGAAAGTAAGATTGGTCTTTGTTTGGGTCTTTTCCTGCAAGCAACCTATGAATGGTGTTGCCATTTTCGAGTATGGTATCTTTCCGGCAATAATGCCCGGTAGCAACAAAATCTGCACCCAACTCCAATGCTATTTTGAGAAAGACATCAAATTTGATTTCACGGTTGCACAACACATCAGGATTTGGGGTGCGGCCCATTTCATATTCCTTGAACATATAGTCCACAATACGCTCCTTGTATTGCTCACTCAAGTCAACCGTTTGAAAAGGAATCCCCAGTTTATCTGCAACCATCATGGCGTCATTACTGTCTTCCAGCCAGGGGCATTCATCAGAAATAGTGACCGAGTCATCGTGCCAGTTTTTCATGAACAGACCAATGACTTCATAACCTTGTTCTTTTAAAAGATAGGCAGCCACACTGGAATCTACTCCCCCGCTAAGACCTACTACTACTCGTTTCATATCCTCACCCTAAATCCCTCTCCTAAGGAGAGGGACTTTTATTACTTATTAAATTCGAACTGCAAAATTACAAAATAAAAAAGAGGAAGCGTCAACTTCCTCTTTTTTAACCTCCTGTTTAGAAATTGTTACTTTTTATTTTTTTGCTGTATTTGTTTTTGCTTTTCAGCCTGTTCCATCATTTCTGCCATTTTTCGCTGGAACTTGTTTTGCTTCTTGGGCTGCTTTTTCTTTTCTTCAATCTTAGCATGGATTTTATCTTCATCAAGAATGTAGTATTTGATAAAGAGCATGATTCCAATAGTAATAACATTTGAAATGAAATAATACAACGATAAACCACTGGCAAAGTTATTGAAGAAAACCAGCATAATAAGCGGTGACAAATACATGATGAATTTCATATTGGGCATGCCCGGTTGTTGCTGCATTTGCATGGTTTGTCCGGTCGTCATCATCATATATATGAAAATGGCTATGGATGCCAATATGGGGAACAAACTCACGTGGTCACCATAAAACGGTATATAAAACGGAAGTTCTGCAATGCTGTCATAACTCGACAAGTCATCTGCCCAGAGGAAGCCTTTTTGCCTTAACTGAAATGCTGAAGGAAAGAACATAAATAAGGCATAAAACACCGGAAGCTGCATCAGGGCCGGCAAACATCCCGCCATGGGACTTGCCCCGGCTTTGCTGTATAGCTTCATCGTTTCCTGTTGCTTTTTCATCGCATTGTCCTTGTACTTCTTGTTCAGCTCTTCAATCTCAGGACGAAGGATTTTCATTTTTGCCTGTGACAGATATTGCTTGTACTGCACCGGTGACAAGGCTATCTTAATCAAAATGGTCATAATGATTATTACCAGCCCATAGTTAGGGATAAATACGCTCAACCAACTGAACATAGGGATGAATATATATTGGTTGATCCAGCCAAAAATCCCCCATCCCAGCGGAATGATTTCATCAAGGTTACGGTCATAGTCATCCAGTATCCTGAAATCACTGGGGCCATAATACCAATTCATATTATAAGAAAGTTCCCCTGCATTGTATTCCAGGGGGAACCTGGAGATAAAGTTTTTTGTGTAAAGGGTATCTACTTCCTCGTCTTCCACTAAATTTTCTGAAACAAAACTCGTTGATTCAAAAGGAGTATCTGTCAGCAAAATAGAAGTAAAGAAATGTTGTTTATAAGCAATATAGGTTACGCTTTTTGCATCGTCTTCTGCCGTGGTTCCTTGTCCGAGGTAATCATCCTTTCCGTCTTCATACTCCCACAGCATCTCTGTATAACGGTTTTCATAAGAAATGCTTTTTGCTTTTCTGTATGCCTTGAGTTGCCACTCCATTTGTGCAGGTTCTGATGTATTGATAATATTGTTCAAGCCTTTTGTCTGAACGACAAAATCCATCATGTACTCGCCGGGCTTCAATTCATAACGATACTCAAGATAGCTGTTTTCTGAAGTCTTAAGTTTCATCGAAAGAATCGAATTCTCCCCACTTTGTGTCAATGTGGGTTCAAAATAGAGGTCTTTTGTATTTAAAACCCTGTTCTCAGCTTGAAACTGAAGATTTAAAGAGGCGTTTCCATCCTTGATCAAATAAACGGGAACAGAATCATAAGTTTTATGATTTTTTAAAGTAGCTTCTGTAATATAGCCACCTGTGTTGCTTATTTTTAGCGCAATAACATCATTTTCATGCGTGGTTTCT
>JBBDVI010000080.1:0-7095 GCA_040903465.1 Flavobacteriaceae bacterium | reverse complement strand
GAGAAGATCCTAAACACCCTGCTTACAAATTTAAAGCTTATGCAAGATGGTGTTGATTTGATGAAAATTGATGCTTCAAAAACAAACGTGGATATCAAAATCGAAAATTTTCAGGGAGAGCAAACCTCAAAAATGTCAAGCTGGATCAAAGCGATTTTTGGAGGGGCGGCCGGTTATTTATTGATGATGTTTATTATCATTTACGGTAATATGGTCATGCGAAGTGTTATTGAAGAAAAAACAAACCGCATTATTGAGATAATCATCTCTTCTGTGAAACCTTATATTTTAATGATGGGCAAAATTATTGGTACATCGCTGGCTGGGATTACGCAGTTTGTGATTTGGGTAATCCTGGGTGGTATTTTGCTGTTTATAGCAACCACTTTTTTTGGTTTACATCTCGATGCTACATCCATGCCCAGCCAGGAAATGGTTGATTCAAATATGAGCGGAATGCAGGTAATCCTTTATGACATTGCAAGATTACCGATAGGCACATTACTGGTTTCTTTTCTGGTTTTCTTCATTGGCGGTTACTTTCTCTATAGTTCTATCTATGCTGCCATTGGCGCGGCAGTTGATAATGAAACAGACACTCAGCAATTTTTATTTCCTATAATAATTCCGTTGATGCTGGCTATGTATGTTGGCTTTTTTGCTGTTATTGAAAATCCGCACGGCACCGTTGCTGTGGTTTTTTCACATGTCCCGTTAACTTCGCCCATCGTGATGTTGATGCGCATTCCCTTTGGAGTACCCTGGTGGGAAATTTTAATCTCGATTGTCGTTTTGTTTGCTACCTTTGCTTTTGTGGTTTGGTTTGCTGCAAAAATATACCGCGTGGGTATATTGATGTATGGAAAAAAACCAACCTACAAAGAACTCTATAAATGGCTTAAATATTAAAATGGAAGATGAAATTGAAAATGTTAAAAGTGTAGTATCCGGAAGCTTTTGGGAAGCATTCAAGGAATTCCTTCAATATGAACTCATCGCATTTGGCAAGGGAGATAACTCGATTGTAATAACAGTCGGTCTTATTTTGCTTCTTTTGTTTTCACTATTTATTGTGAAGGTCATCCTTAGGCTAATCCGTAAAATTTACACCCGCAAACTGCAGCCCGATGAAAAACTGAGATTTCTGGGAGCTTATAACTTTATAGGCTATTTGGTTTACATTCTGGTTTTTGTTTCGGTTTTAAGTTCGGCAGGAATTGATATCACCTTGCTACTAACGGCTACAGCTGTTATTTTTATTGGTCTTGGTCTTGCCATGCGTGAGATCTTTCAGGATATCATAGGAGGTATTTATATAATAATGGACAAATCTGTCCAGGCGGGTGATATAATAGAAGTCAACGAAAAAGTGTGTAAGGTGTTTGACACCAAATTGCGCACCACAAGGGCAGTAACACGTGATGAAAAAGTAATTGTGATACCCAACCATAAATTTGTGACAGACCCGGTAATTAATTACACACAGAATTACAGGAACACAAGGCAATCTATCAAGGTTAGGGTTGCTTTTAATGCAGATGTAGATCGCGTAAAAGAAATATTGACACAAGCTGCAAAATCACATAGAAAAGTTCTTAAAAGCCCTGCACCTTTTGTTTTCTTTGAAGATTTTGCTGAAGATGCCTTGATATTTGGCGTTTATTTTTTCATTTCAGATAGTTTTATCGAACCAAGGATTAAAAGCGATATCCGCTTTGCGATTGAAAAAGAATTTAGAAACAACAAGATCATATTACCTTATCCGCAGCGTGATATTCACTTGTTTCAAGGCCCTAAACCTGAATCAGATAATACTTAAAAACCCTTTTTTAAATGCCTAGAATTTTAATTATTGAAGATGAAGTATCCATTAGAAGGGTTTTAGTCAAAATTCTTTCAGAAGAAAACAATACTTATGAGGTTTTTGAAGCAGAAGACGGACTCTCAGGAATGGAACTCATCAAAAATGAAGATTTTGATTTGATTCTTTGTGATATCAAAATGCCAAAAATGGATGGGGTCGAAGTCCTTGAAGCCACCAAAAAGATAAAACCAGAAATACCCATGGTCATGATTTCAGGGCATGGCGACCTGGATGTTGCCGTTAACACGATGCGACTGGGTGCCTTTGACTATATTTCAAAACCACCAGACTTAAACAGGTTGCTTAATACAGTGAGAATTGCACTTGACAGAAAAGAGCTGGTAGTCGAAAACAAACAACTCAAGAAAAAAGTCAGCAAAAATTATGAAATGGTGGGGGAGTCAAAAGCCATTGAACGCATCAAAGCGATGATCGAAAAAGTAGCCCCCACTGAAGCCAGGGTATTGATAACCGGCCCCAACGGAACCGGAAAAGAACTCGTTGCCCACTGGATTCATGAAAAAAGCGACCGCTCAAAAGGCCCCATGGTAGAAGTCAACTGCGCAGCCATTCCGCCTGAATTAATTGAAAGTGAACTTTTTGGTCACGTAAAAGGAGCTTTTACATCAGCCATAAGAGATCGCGCCGGA
Organism: Flavobacteriaceae bacterium; assembly: GCA_040903465.1. GTDB lineage: Bacteria > Bacteroidota > Bacteroidia > Flavobacteriales > Flavobacteriaceae > Planktosalinus. The sequence continues at coordinate 4,581 of JBBDVI010000080.1, read as the reverse complement.
AAATTTGAAGCTGCAAACGGGGGTACCCTTTTTCTGGATGAAATAGGCGATATGAGCCTGGCAGTGCAGGCAAAAGTATTACGGGCCCTTCAGGAAAGCAGAGTGCAGCGTGTGGGGAATGACAAAGATATTAAGGTAGATGTGAGAGTTGTTGCAGCAACAAACAAAAACCTGAAAGAAGAAATTGCAAACAACCGCTTTCGGGAAGATTTATATCACCGTCTCGCAGTTATTTTAATTGAAGTACCTTCCTTGAATGAAAGAAGGGAAGACATACCGTTGCTCATTGATTTCTTTTCGGAAAAAATTGCCGGAGAACAAGGAACAGCCAAAAAAGAATTCAGTAAAGAAGCTATAAAACTACTGCAGGCATATGACTGGACCGGCAATATAAGGGAACTACGAAACGTTGTTGAAAGGCTCATAATTTTAGGAGGCAAAGAAATAACAGAAGAAGATGTAAAAATGTTTGCTACCAAATAGGGTATTGCAAAACTTTCTTATCTTTAAAAAATCTGTTAAAACAAGCTATGAAGAATATTGACACCCAACAATTCAGAATTTCAGAAAAGGTTTCTGTAAAAGAATTGCCTACTTCTTTTCCGCTGGAATTTTCTGAAAAAGAGATAAAAAAGGAAATGAAGGAAACCCGAAAAAAACTAGGAGACCTTCAAAATACCCAGTACGCCCACCGCAAATATGGTGTGTTGATTTGTTTTCAGGCGATGGACACCGCCGGAAAGGACAGTCTTATTCGTGAAGTCTTTAAGGATTTTAATGTGCGTGGTGTTGTCAACCACAGTTTCAAAACACCCTCAAGCAAAGAGCTTCGCCATAATTACCTTTGGAGACATTTTGTGGCTTTGCCCGAACGTGGAAAATATGCCGTATTCAACCGTACCCACTACGAAAATGTAATCGTCACACGTGTGCATCCTAACTATATTCTTAATGAAAACATTCCCGGTATTAATACGGTAGATGACATTGATGTAGCTTTTTGGGAAAAACGTTTTGAGCAAATCAATAATTTTGAAAAAACAGTGGCTGAAAACGGAACCATTATTTTGAAATTCTTCCTTAATATTTCAAAAGACGAACAAAAATTCAGGTTGTTGCGAAGACTGGATAAACCCAATAAAAACTGGAAATTCTCTCCGGGTGACCTCAAAGAGCGCAAGCTTTGGGATAAGTATATGCATTGCTATGAAGATGTATTCAACAATACGTCAAAGGAGCATGCCCCCTGGTACAGCATTCCGGCAGACGATAAAGACACTGCTCGAATGCTAGTTGCAAAAATAATATTGGAAACCATTCAAAAATATCCTGACATCAAAGAGCCTGAATTGCCTGATGATGTGAAAGCGCAAATCCCTGACTATATTGAACAATTGAAAAACGATTAATATGTATAACTACAAAGCAATGAAAACCATTTTTTCTACCGTCTTGGCACTCCTCTTATCTTTTACCGTTACTGCTCAAAAAACAAATGCAGAAGACTCCATTATGCTCAGAAAAATCTTTGATGAAGCTCTCCTTGACGGAAAAAGCTATGAGTGGTTGCGCCATATTACTAAAAATATAGGACACAGGCTTTCGGGTTCTGTGGGAGCTGAAAAAGCTGTTGCTTACGCTAAAGAAGAATTGGAAAAACTTGATTTGGACAAAGTTTGGCTACAATCGGTTATGGTTCCCAAATGGGTGAGGGGTATACAGGAATATGCTTATATTGAAACCTCTTCCGGAAACACAACAGTTGTAAATATAAGAGCTTTGGGAGGTTCAACCTCTACTCCTGTGGGAGGCCTTAAAGCAGGTATAATTGAAGTTCAAGGTATTGAAGGGCTTAAAAAACTCAGCAGAAGCGATGTTGAGGGTAAAATTGTTTTCTTCAATAAAGCAATGGACCCCAGGTATATTGAAACTTTTGGTGATTATGGAAATACCGTGAGCCAGCGCTCACAAGGCGCTTATGAAGCTTCAAAATTGGGAGCTGTCGGGGTAATATTACGCTCAGTTACTCTAAAAGAACACGAAACCCCGCATGGTGGTGGAATGTCTTACAGGGATTTGCCCCTTGACCAGTATATTCCTGCTGCCGCAATCAGTACCTCACATGCCAATTTGTTGAGCAGTATGCTTAGGTTACAACCTGATTTGCAATTCTATTTTAATCAAACTAGTAAAATGCTTCCGGATGTGGAATCACACAATGTAATTGGTGAAATTAAAGGAAGTGTCCATCCGGAACGAATTATTCTGGTAGGAGCACACATCGATTCCTGGGATTTGGGTGAAGGTGCTCACGACGATGGTGCGGGAGTAGTGCAGTCTATGGAAGTGATGAGAATGTTTAAAAACCTCAATTACACACCCAAACACACCATTAGGATAGTATTGTTTATGAATGAAGAAAACGGCACACGCGGTGCCAAAAAATATGCTGAAGAAGCTGAAAAAAATAAAGAACCTCACATATTTGGTATCGAAAGTGATGCAGGAGGTTTTTCGCCACGCGGTTTCTCAATCGCTGCTTCAGATGAAGAAATAAACCATCTCAAACAATGGCAACCTCTTTTTGAACCTTATTTAACTGATTTATTTGTAAAAGGATTTAGTGGGGTAGATATCAGACCGCTAGAAAAAGAAAACAACATCATGGCCGGATTGAAAGTAGATTCACAACGCTATTTTGATATCCACCATGCTGAAACCGATGTGTTTGAATTGGTTAGTAAAAGGGAATTGGAATTGGGCGGAGCCGCAATGGCATCAATCATTTATTTAGTTGATAAATACGGAACGGTGAATTATCCTGTGGAGTAAATTTATATTAAAATTAATAGGGAACACTTTTGTAAGTTTTATTTACGAGGGTGTTTTCTTTTAAAAGGATAAATCATCTGCTTCCCAAAATCTTCAGGAAAATCATCGTCGTCGTGAAAGCCCAATACAATATCCCTCCCGTCGTTGGGAACATAAGCTGTTTTAAAAAGGTAATCCCAAATGCTTAAACTCAGACCGAAATTCATTCCATAAGGATGTTCCTTTGGCAATTTCTTACTGTGGTGCCAGATATGCATTTTTGGGTTGTTGAACACATATCCAAAAATGCCATAGTTCCAACCCACATTAGCATGGTTGAGATGCCCTACAAAAACGGCAAACATATGTACCACAAAAAATTCCTGTATCCCAAAGCCAATCATTGCCAAGGGGATATATTGAATGGTTTTATAAATAATGGTTTCCATAAAGTGAAACCGGAACTGTGCTGCAAACCCCATTTCCTTCACACTGTGATGCACTTTGTGGAATTCCCATAGCCGGGGCCGTTTGTGAAGTTGCCGGTGTACATTCCATTGTATAAAGTCAGCTATGATAAACATAATGAGTAATTGGGACCAGGCCGGAAGGGTTTGCAGATTGATGGCAACAAGATTGGTAATACCAAAAAGACCCAAAAAATCATTAAACAATTCCACCCCCACATTGGAAAGGGCATTATAACCGACAAGTGAAAAGAGGAAAAAATTAAAAAGAATATAAAAGCTATCCAACCAAAAGCCTTTTCGGAAAACCTTTTGGTTTTTTCTCCAGGGCAAGACAATTTCTATCACCCAAACCAAAAGGGATACAGTAATCAACCAATAAAAGTAGTTGTTCCACGACGGGTTTGATATTTCATGAATGAGATAATTGAAATAACCGGTGAAAGAATCTTTAATAATGGCAATATATTTTTCCATAAGGTATATGTTTATGCAAAAATAGTGCACTCTCGTTTTGTAACAAGTAACTTAGGTTACAAACCTTACTCAATTCTTGAATCCAAATCTGCAATAGTGTTTAGGATAAAGAGCACCACATTGTGATAAAATTCAGGATGGATGTTTTTAAATTCATCAGAAGGTTTGTGATAATCAGCATGGTCTTCAATACCAAAATATAGAAACGGTATGTTGTTATTGTAAAAATGGGCGTGGTCTGAAGCGGTTACCCATGAATCTTTTCCGTCAAGGCCGTCATGCCCCAGTTTAATTGAAACAGGAAAAGCTTTTTCAGGAATGCTCTCAAAATAATTTTTTAACGAGGGTGTAAAGCGTGTTCCGCAAATGTAAATTTCATTGTTTTCGTTACGGCTTATCATATCCATATTTACATTAAATAATACATTCTTGTCCCCTTTATTTTTTACAAAATATTTAGCCCCTTGTAGCCCCATTTCCTCAGCATCTAGTGCAATGAATATAAGTGAGTTTTTAGGCGGATTCTCTTTAAAATACTTTGCCATGACCATCAATGCAGAAGTCCCTGAAGCATTATCATCGGCACCGTTATAAATAGAATCGTTTTTTACTGCTTTACCAATGCCCACATGGTCAAAATGTGCAGTTATGGCAATGTATTTTTCAGGGCTTTCTGTGCCTTTGATGGTTGTGATTACATTTGTGGCGTAGTGGGTTTTGTTGTTTCTTTCAAAAGAGAAAGGTTGTAATACCACTTCCAGGTTTTGGGATAAAAAATACTCAGTGATGTAATTGCGGGCAATGATATTTTCCTGATCACCGGTTT
>JBBDVI010000079.1:0-7194 GCA_040903465.1 Flavobacteriaceae bacterium | reverse complement strand
AAACCTTTCACAATAATTTTCTTGAGATAAAGATTTAACACTTGGAATAAATCCAAATTTTATACCTTTGTGTTATGGAAGTAAAGACAGCAGGAAAACTCTCAAAGTCAAAATCAAAGCACAAGGCCGAAGTTTCAAAACAAACCGGATTTCCTAGTGCGGCTACACATTATGCTGAGTCGTCCATTGACTTGAACAAAGAGCTTGTTATTCATCAGGATGCTACTTTCTTTATCCGTGTAGAAGGAAATGAAATGGAATATTTCCATATTTGTCACAATGATGTACTGCTTGTGGACCGTTCGCTTGTTCCTGAAAATGGAAACCTGGCCTTGGTGGTAATCGATAGTGAATTCAGGGTTATCAAAATCGAAAAAGAAAATTCCGAAAAACCTTATACCCTATGGGGCATAATAACATATATTATCCATAAGGCCTCATGATTGCGCTGGTAGACTGCAATAGTTTTTATGCTTCGTGTGAGCAGGTTTTTCGTCCCGACCTTTGGGGAAAGCCCGTGGTGGTACTCAGCAATAATGACGGATGCGTCATTGCGGCCAATAAAGAAGCAAAGGCCCTAGCCGATATTAAAATGTTTGAGCCGGTTTTTAAAATCAAGGAGGAGTTAATTGCTAATAAAGTGCATTTCTTTTCTTCCAATTATGCCTTCTATGGTGATATGTCTCAACGTGTGATGAATATTTTGCGTGATTTCACCCCTTATGTTGAAGTCTACAGCATTGATGAATCGTTTTTGGAACTCACCGGTATCGTGCAATCTGATTTAACCACTTACGGAAAAAAAATTAAAGAAAAGGTTTTTCGGTATACCGGTTTGCCTGTGGGCGTAGGTATTGCAAAAACCAAGGTGCTCGCAAAAGTAGCAAACAGGATTGCCAAAAAATTCCCCGAACAATTGCAACAGGTATATGTAATAGATTCTGAAGAAAAAAGGGTTAAAGCTTTAAAATGGACCAAAGCCAAAGATGTGTGGGGGATCGGGAGAAAGCATGCCAAGCGGCTTGAAGCAATCAACGTGCGCACTGCATATGATTTCAGCAAGCTTTCACCGGCTTGGGTGCAAAAACACATGACCATCGTGGGGTTACGCATTTGGAATGAATTGAACAACAAACCATGTCTGAACATTGTGGAAATACCCAAACCCAAACAAGGAATAGGCACCGCAAAATCTTTTGGAAAAAAGCTGGAAGACCCAAGTATGATAGAAGAGGTCTGTGCTTACTATATTTCGGAAGTGGCAGAAGTGCTTCGAGCGCAGCAATCCTGTGCCAAATATGTGCAGGTTTTCATCCATACCAATAACTTCAGTGATCTTGACCGGCAGTATGCAAACAGTATTACTGTGACGCTTCCGGTGGCAACCAATGATACTTTCCGGCTTATAGCAGCCGCCAATGAAGGACTGCACAAGATTTACGAACCCGGCTTTAAATATAAAAAAGTGGGCGTCAATTTACTGGGTATTTTGCCTGAGGATTATGTACAAGGCAATTTGTTTCATCTACCGCGAAAAAATACAAATCAGCTTCTGGAGGTTTTTGACAGGCTCAACATGAAATATGGCAAAGCCACGGTTTATTCTGCCCAGTGCGGAAGCCGAAAAAAAGAATGGCAGCTCATTCAGGAAGAGCGCAGCCCGCGATATACGACCCAATGGGATGAACTTTTAACCATTAAAACAAATGGTAAGCAGTAATTTATAGCAAGGATGTACACAATTCCTTTTTTAACTTCTAAACGCTGACTTCCCATTTTACTTTTCTGCCATCCTGTCATAATCTTTCCGCTGGCACAATCATTGACTATTTGGTTATGAAAATTTGAATAAACAATAAAAATCAATTTATAATTATGAGTAAAATAATTGGAATCGACTTAGGAACAACCAACTCCTGCGTAGCCGTAATGGAAGGTAGCGAGCCCACGGTTATTCCTAATGCGGAAGGAAAGAGAACAACACCCTCTGTAATCGCATTTGTAGAAGGTGGTGAAATTAAAGTAGGGGACCCTGCAAAACGTCAGGCCGTTACAAACCCCACAAAAACCATTGCTTCTATCAAGCGTTTTATGGGGAATAAATATTCTGAATCTAAAAAGGAAGCAGAAAATGCAGCCTATAAAGTAGTAAAAGGCGAAAACGATACCGCACGTGTAGACGTTGATGGTAGGATGTATACGCCGCAAGAACTTTCAGCTATGATTCTTCAAAAAATGAAGAAAACGGCTGAAGACTATTTAGGACAAAGCGTATCTGAAGCGGTAATTACCGTTCCGGCATATTTTAATGATTCACAGCGTCAGGCAACTAAAGAAGCCGGGGAGATTGCCGGTCTTAAAGTGAGACGTATTATTAATGAGCCAACAGCTGCTGCACTAGCATACGGATTGGACAAAAAAGGAAAAGACCAGAAAATCGTTGTATTTGACTTTGGTGGTGGAACCCATGATGTTTCCATCCTTGAGTTGGGTGACGGTGTTTTTGAAGTACTGGCAACAGATGGTGATACACACTTGGGTGGTGATGATGTAGATCAGAAAATAATCAACTGGCTGGCAGACGAATTCAAAGCAGAAGAAGATATGGACCTTAAAAAGGATCCAATGGCACTACAGCGTTTAAAAGAAGCGGCAGAGAAAGCTAAAATAGAATTGTCTTCCTCAACACAAACCGAAATCAACTTACCATATGTAACGGCAACCGCAAGCGGCCCAAAACACTTGGTGCGCTCATTGAGCAGATCTAAGTTTGAGCAATTGATTGCTGACCTTGTAAAAAGAACCATTGCACCTTGCGAAAAAGCATTGAAAGCTGCAGGATTGTCAAAAAGTGATATCGACGAGATTATCCTTGTGGGTGGATCGACACGTATTCCTGCTGTTCAGGAAGCTGTTGAGAAGTTCTTTGGCAAATCACCCAGCAAAGGTGTAAACCCAGATGAGGTTGTGGCGATTGGAGCTGCTATTCAGGGAGGTGTATTGACAGGAGATGTAAAAGATGTATTGCTTCTGGATGTGACACCACTTTCTTTGGGTATTGAAACCATGGGCGGCGTGATGACCAAGTTAATTGAGGCAAACACAACCATTCCTACTAAAAAGTCTCAGGTATTCTCAACCGCGGCAGACAATCAACCAAGTGTTGAGATTCACGTGCTTCAGGGAGAGCGTCCTATGGCAACAGACAACAAAACCATCGGTCGTTTTCACCTTGACGGAATACCACCTGCAAGAAGAGGAACACCACAAATCGAAGTGACTTTTGATATTGATGCCAATGGTATTATCAAAGTAAGCGCTACAGATAAAGCGACAAACAAATCTCAGGACATCAGGATTGAAGCTTCTTCCGGTTTAACCGAAGAGGAAATCCAAAAGATGAAAGCAGATGCCGAAGCAAATGCTGAAGCAGATAAAGCCGCAAAAGAAAAAGTGGACAAACTGAATGAAGCAGATGCGATGATCTTCCAGACTGAAAGTCAGCTAAAAGAATTTGGCGATAAATTATCTGAAGATAAGAAAAAGCCCATCGAAGAAGCTTTGGAAGAATTGAAAAAAGCTTTTGAATCAAAAGATGTGGCCCTTATACAGCCTGCTTTAGACAAAATCAATGAAGCCTGGAAAACAGCTTCAGAAGAAATGTACAAGGCACAAGCTGAACAACAAGGAGCTGCTCCCGGTGGAGATGCTTCAGGAGATGCATCCAGCAACGGATCTGAAAAAGAAAACAGCGATGTTGAAGACGTAGATTTTGAAGAGGTAAAATAACCTAAAGTTATCCTCAGTAAATATTTAAAGATGCTGCTTATCACAAGTAGCATCTTTTTTTTTGGGAGAGTGTTTAATAAAGTTCTCTTCTAAAAGAAAGCATTACATATATAGAGATATATCGATATTTTATAGCCGATGTTCTTACTAAGAGGAGATAATCAAGTAAAAGCAAAGACTGCTTTAATATAGCCCATTTGCATTAAGAAAGGTGCTTGCCATATCTCCAAATTTTAATGTTTAGATCAATAAAAAACATATAACAAAAAAAGCGCATCAAATTGAGGCGCTCTTTTTCTATTATGGAAAAAGTAATATTAGTTGTCTTCGTCAATCACAAGTATTGCAAATTCTGAATTGTTTAAGTTAACAGATTTGTTTTCATCAAAATCTACAATAGTTCCTCTTGAGGATAGTGCAGCAATAGAAGTTTGTAAACTTTCAGAGTTAAAATTATTACTTGCTATAATGAGTTCATTAAGGTTTTCCATTGAGGAAATAGCCACCGGGAAATCTCCGTACAAATGGTTGTCAAATAATACAAGTGTTTCAAGGTTTTTTAGATTCCCTATTTCAGAAGGCAATGTGCCGGTGAAATTATTACTGCTTAATAAAAGTTCTTTTAGTTGAGCAAGGTTTCCTATTTCAGATGGGATATTACCTGTAAAGGCATTGCTGTTTAAGTCAAGGACTTTTAGGTTTTTTAAGGTTCCAATTTCAGCAGGCAGGGAACCGATTATTTGATTGAAAAATAATTTAAGGGATTCGAGGTTTTTTAAATCACCAATCGATTGTGGAATTTCCCCTTTAAGATTGTTAAAACCCAAATCAATACTGACAACAGTATTGTTTTTAATTTCCAAACCAAACCAGGTATTCTCTGATGATTCAAGATCCCAGCCGCTGCTCCATTCAGGACCATTTGTACTGTGGTATAAATCAAGAAGGGCTTGCTTTTCAGTAGTTGAAATTTGTGCGGTGGTCGTTATTGCAAAACAAAGTGCAATGGAGGTTATTAGTAGTTTCATAAGTAGATTAATTTGGGGTAAATCTTAAATACTTTAACGAATATACTACTATTGTAAGTTCATATGCAAATATTTTCGATGAAGTGCGTTATAATTTTTAAGAAGATAAAATTATGAACGAATTAATTTACTCATTTGATTGGTTTAACTCTTCAGAAATGTTCAAAAGGAGTCCAGTGTTTACGATATGTGACCCGTCAAACGATATGATTTTTAATCGCTCGCCAAAGAGTGTTTCGGCCTTTTCCCTTTCTTCATTGATTCTTTGTTCGGTAATATATTCGTCTTTGGTCCCATAAAGTAAATAAACTTTTGTGCGGGTATCCAAAAAAGAAAAATCTTCAGCACACAATTCATTGGGAATTCTACCGGAATGAATCACAATAGCGTTGCAATTGATTTGGCTGTGTGCCACCCATCGCAGGGCTACTGAAACTCCCTGAGAAAACCCGAAAACAATAAGTTTTTTGGTATTTTGAAGAAGGTTTTCTTCTTGAGAAACAGCATTCAGGTAAGAGAGTACGTTTTGGGTTTCGAGTAGTGTGTTTTCCCTGGTAAGCCAGGAAGCCCCCACGTGTTTGAAATCCTGACCCTGATAGTATTTTGAAGGAGCTTGCGGAACAATGATGTAATTTTCTTGGGGATTGAGTGATTTAAAATAGTTTGCAAAAAAACGACTTAAATATCCTAAACCATGACACGCCACCCAGATGTTTTTGGTGCTATTGCTGTGGTTATTTTTAACAGTATATGTGTTTATAGCGTTATAAGAAACTTCTTTTTCGTTGTGCTGCATTATATTAGTTTTTTTGTAATTTTACAAAGGTAACCCAAAGCTATGGAAAAAAGAAAAGAAGAGATATTGAGGCAATGCAACGCTATGTGCAAAAATACCTTGATGGAAACGTTAGATATCACATTTATTGATTTTGATGAAAATTCCCTTACTGCTAGGATGCCGGTTACCTCAAAAGTGCATCAACCCGATGGTGTTTTGCACGGGGGCGCTTCTGTCGCTTTAGCCGAAAGCGTGGGCAGTGCCGGTGCTTTTATATTTTTAAATACTGAAAACATTGCAGTTAGAGGTATCGAGATTTCCGCCAATCATGTAAAGTCTGTCAAAGAAGGTTTTGTTGATGCTGTGGCAACAATTGTTCACAAAGGAAGGACCACCCAACTATGGCAGATTAAAATTTTAAATTCTAATAAAGAATTAGTATCTTTAGTAAAACTTACAACCATAACTATCCCCGCCCAAAAAACCTGATATGTATGGATTTAGACAATTTATTTGCTACAATTCAAAAGCAATATGCTTTTGAATTACCATTTGTTGTTTACAGAAAACCAAATAAAGAGATTATAAGGGGATTTATTCAAAAAGATGATAAGCTTTATGTTTCATCAAAATATACAGAAAGCGGTTTTGTCTTTGCTCCTTTTGATACAGATTTGAATGGTATTCTTTTTCCCCTTGAAAAATGTGATTTGATTTCAGGGTTTTATAAGCAAAAAAATGATTTCACAATTAACCCGAAATTATCTAAGCTCACACCTGAAAATGAATTTTTGAAATCTACCCACATTACCTTGGTTAAAAAAGGTATCAACTCCATTAATGAAAACGAATTTAAAAAAGTAGTCCTTACCCGAAAAGAAGAAGTAAAGGTAAGTGACCTTTCTTCAGCACCTGCGGTAATAGAACTTTTTAAAAACCTTCTGGAAAAATATCCTTCTGCATTTGTTTACTGCTGGTATCATCCCATGGTTGGACTATGGCTGGGTGCAACACCGGAATCGTTATTCTCTCTGGAGAAAAAAACTTTTCGCACGATGGCACTTGCTGGGACCCAAAAATATGAAGAAGATGGTAAAGTTTTCTGGAGTGAGAAGGAAAAAGAAGAACAAAGTATGGTGACAGATTTTTTAGAAAATACGCTGGAAAAAGTGGTTCCTATACTCATGATTTCCAAACCAATAACTGTAAAAGCCGGCAATGTGCTACATCTCAAAACAGAAGTGGGAGGGACTATAAATACACGCCTTTGTGACATTCCTTGTTTGATCAAAAAGCTACATCCCACACCTGCTGTATGTGGGTTACCTAAAGAAATTGCAATGACATTTATTAAGGAACATGAAAACTATGACAGGGAGTTTTATACCGGTTTTTTAGGCGAAATAAACTGTAATGATGATACTTTCAATGACCAAACAAAAGATACTAATTCTTATGCAGATTTATATGTAAACCTGCGTTGTATGAAAATTCAGAAAGATATTGCAACAGTTTTTGTGGGTGGAGGGATCACCAAGGATTCCAAACCTGAGGATGAGTGGAAGGAGACGGTCCAGAAAGCTGGTACTATGATGGAAA
>JBBDVI010000078.1:0-7283 GCA_040903465.1 Flavobacteriaceae bacterium | reverse complement strand
TTAATTTAAAAACGATGAAAAAAAAGTATCAAATTACATTAAGAACAATTTATGGCTCATTGACTATTGATGATATTGAAGCAAAAACAGAAGATGAAGCTATTGCTATTGCGGAAAAAATGGCTCAAGACGAATTAGATTGTGCTAAAATTGATGAGGTTTACTGTTACGAGTAGTCTAATGGCACACAACATTAGTATATACGTCATGTTCTCGTACTTTATTGTTGTTATATTGCATTTGTACAACATGCCATGACACTATTTCTTACCGAAAGTACCACTTTCCATAATAACATCCAAAGGACTCTTCAACGTTTTACTATTAATACTCAAAACATGTGTGTAAACCTCTGTCGTTTTTGAACTGCTGTGGCCCAGTGCCCGCTGTATATACCTGATGTTCACCCCACGCTGCATCAAATGTGTCGCAAAACTATGACGCAACGTGTGGGGCGTGCTCCAGGGGTTTGAACCCGTTTCCTTGACAGCCCTGCGGTAAATTTGCTGAATGCTCGTTGCAGAATACTGCCCGCCATCCTGACCCTCAAACAACCAGTAAGAAGGCTTGTGAACCTTATAATACTTTCGCAACAAATCAAGCAACAACGGGCTCAATACCGTGTGCCGGTCCTTCTTGCCCTTAGAATCCTTCACAAACAAAAAACCATCGTCAGACCGCACATCCTTTACCCGCAACCTGATCACCTCACCAATGCGCAAACCCGCACTGTATATCGTATGCAAAATCGCCTTGTGCTTAATATTTTCAGGCGCATTGATAATCGCAAGCACCTCTTCCTCACTCAGCGTGTTAGGCAAATCCTTGCTGGGCTTGGGCCGTGTGATGGTGTAATACTCCCGCGGCTGCCCCAGCGTGTGCTCATAATAACTCTTGATGGCATTGATCATCATATTCTGCTTCTGCTCGCTAATCTTGTACTTCTGTACCAACTCAAAAATAAAACCCTCAATCTGCTCTTTGGTAAGCGAGGCCACATCACCATGTTTAAAATACACAAAAAACTGCGTCAAATTAGACTGGTAAGTCCTGATGGTTGAAACACTGTAATTGCGCAATTTCATCTTTTGATAATGCCGGTCCAGCTCAAGCTGAATTTCTTCAGTAACCACCGGCACAGGCATTTGAGGAGGCGCGTTTGTATTCACCACCTGAAGCTTTTCGCCAAACAAAGCAATCACCTTCTTTTTATGCTCCTCAGTGTTGGGAAGGCTCCACAACCGCTGCGTGGGATGATAAAAAGAACCGTTAAGCTCCTTAAAAGCAAGTCGCTCCTCCTTCATTAGAAAAGGAATCAAAAACTTGATGCGTCCCGCATTCTTGCGGGGCAAATACATAACAATAACCGTTGCATCCATCACTTTTACAACATTTAAAATAAACCATACCTCAAATCTAACCAAAAAGAATCCCCTAAACCGTGTACAAACGGCAATAAATGTTTATAACCGTTTCCAACGAATAGTGTATATTTGAACAACAAAAAGACCTCCCGTGAGAAAAACATGCAAAATATGTAAAAAAACCCTCCGCGGTAGAACAGATAAAATCTTCTGCTCAGTCGGCTGTAAAAACTATTACCATACAAACCTGCGAAAAGCTTCCGGCAAAGCAGCCCAACAAATTGACGAATACCTCAAACGCAACCACGGCATCTTGCTCGAAATCATCGGGAAAAACAAAACCCAAATCAAAATAAAGCGAACCCTTTTAGAACAGAAAAAGTTCCGCTTTAAATACCATACCCATTTCCATACAAACAGCAGCGGTAAAATGTACCACTACATCTATGACCTCGCCTGGATGGAATTCTCTGATGATCAAATACTCATCGTTAAAAAAAGGTAATGCAACCCCCACGCCTGCCACAGCGTAACTTCTACCTTAAAAATCAGCGCGTATTACAACCCCCATTGCAGTTATTACAACATAAAACTGCCCATATACACACTCGCCGAGGCCCTTTTATCGGGTCGTGAGAAACCTACCCACAAATGGGTCTCCACACCTTCCCAACTTTGGTTCAGCGTGATAGTAACGGCCTGGTCGCTGCGCCGGGCCACTTGGGTTTGGTAAAAAAGGGCCCTGGCCTGCGGGGCACACAACACCACCAGCAAACCGTCGTCAGGATAAGCCAGCGCCTGCTCACTGTTGTCCTGCCATTGCAGTTGCACCAGATAGGTGCCGTCTACATGCACAGACATCAGCTCCGGCGGTCGCAAGTCACCCAAACTTAGAACAGCCTTGGAAAAAAGAATGTGATAGCTTTCATCTTCATAATAAACCGCCTCCTCTAAATAATAGGACTTTGCCCAGTGAAAAGCCGGTAAATGACTGCCGGGGGGAAATACATTCTCCCGCAGCAAACGCTTTAAGGGTTTTAAAAAATCCATTACCACCAGCAGTTTGTTTTGTTGCAACTTTTGCAGTGCAGAAGATTTTCTTTTTTTTCCTGTCTTGTCAGGTTTGGTGCGCACCAGGTCACCATAAATACTCTTGTAAAACACCAGACCCCCAACCATCCCGGTCAGGTTGATCAATTTATTAGTTACTCGTGCCATCTTTTTTTCGTTGGTTATACAAAAAATACGTTTAAAAAAGGAACAACGTTCTTATAAACTACTCAAAGCTAAGCAATTCCGATGAAATAATCCCTATCTAATACCAAGATTCTTCTCGTTATAACCAAAGTTTCTTCGATGTTTCTCCGTACTTTCTCCGTAAATACAGTACCTTTTACGGTAAAACATCGAAGAAAGTACGGCTAATCTTTGAATAAAACTAGGCGATACTATGAGGCATTCTGCAAGAAGGTATGGTATAAGAAAGCCGCGGTTTATTCATGACTGTTGGGAAACAGTGGGTTTATAGGTTTTTACCCGCCCCACGCAGGAGATTTTGGGTTGACGGGCCTGCCTGCCGTTTCGTCTTTTGAAGCTTTGAAGTGTAAAGAGGTAATCTTACTAAAGGTTGGATGCTTACAAAACACCGGCGATGTCATCAAAAGCCGTTATATAGACAGTAGGTGTTCTTTTTCAAAATCTACTGCACGCCGATAAAGTATTGTTAAATACAGAATATTTTGGGTTGCTGTCCGTTATTTTTGTGTAACACTAAAAAAACAACACCATGAATAAATTATTTTTTATACCCTTTCTTGTGATTGCTTTTACCCTAACAAGTTGTATCACAGATGATGAAGGTAATAACGTGCACCCCACTCCCTGTCAGGTTGCAGTAATAACATCAGAGAGTGCCCGGGTTGATTTTGAGAATGCCGCTGCCGAGGATTATACAGCAACCTGTAACGACTATAAAACGGCACTGGAACAACAAATCACCATATGTGGAGATGCAGATGGCAGTATACAGACGCTTATTAACAATCTGGGAGATTGCACAGACCCTGATGCCGGTGTGATTAACGGGCAAATAAGTGTGACCGCCGGCACGCTGGACCTTGTTTTTGACGAAATCAACATTGTGCGTGATGCAACGCTCCTGAAAGTTACGGGTACCACTACAGCTGCCAACGATTACACCCTTTACTTTGAAGTAGAAGAAGGTGCTGTGGGCACTGATGCCATGCAAAATTTTCAAATTAATGTTATATCAACCTATGTTCCTGTAATGCCCGGTTTTACCAGTATTATTGACATCAATACAGAAGCTTCCCTGAGTGGTTCTTTTTCAGGAACTGTGGAAAACAATGACAACGGGCAACTGGAATTGACCAATGGCGTCATTGACTTGACATACTAAAAAAAGCACCTTCAAAGGAAGGATTGGATACAGAAAATCCGCTATTGTTTATAGCGGATTTTTTTATCTTTATAAGCCCTCTAAAATCAGCACCTATGAATATATCCAAAGCCCTCATCATCATTGTGTTTGTCATCGTGGGACTGGCGGTTGCTTTATATATGCATTTTGATACAGCTCAAATACCCTATGAGCATGCAAAAACAGTTACTATTCAAAAGAAATGGGAGCTGCCTGAAATTTTGGATGAAGTATCGGGTATCGTGTATTTTGGAGACCAAAAAATAGCGGCTGTCCAGGATGAAAAGGGCATTATTTTTATCTATAACCTTAACACATCTAGCATTGAAAAAGAAATTCCTTTTGGGGAAGACGGCGATTATGAGGGCATCACGCTTGTGGGAAACACGGCCTATGTTTTAAAAAGTGACGGTACTTTATCACAAGTAGCAAATTTTATGGGCAACCAAGCGCAGACCACTGTTTATGAATCACCGTTTAAAAAAGGATCCAATTTTGAAGGTTTGTGTTATGACCGGAAGCACAACCGTTTGCTGCTCGCTTTGAAAGAAAATGGCGAATCTGATTCCAAGCCTGTGTATGCCTTTGACCTTACTACAAAGACTTTCAATAAAGAACCGGTATTTACATTGCGGTCTGATGACCCGATTTTAGCAACAAGCAGTAAAAAGAAAAAGAAACCCGCGCTTTATCCTTCAGAAATCAATATCCACCCCGAAACCGGGAAGGTATTCATTTTGGAAGGTGTGCGCCCCAAATTGCTTATCCTGGACGCTGCCGGTACTATGGAAACGCTTTATGTGTTAGACCGGAAACAGTTTCCACAGGCTGAAGGACTGACTTTTGGTTCTCAAAATGAAGTTTTTATTTCAAACGAGGGAAGCGGCGGCACCCCAAACCTTCTTCACGTCAAATTGAACTAAAGGTAGATCTGAAACAAGTATTCCAAAACTACATAAGCCGTCACTCACAGGTGTGCATCAGCCGATTGATTCCACGCCCGGATTTCTTTTTGATATTTCACCGGCAGGATTGCAGCTTTGAAGAGCCGATCTAGGTACAAAGTTTTGCCAAGTTTATACATCCCCAGCAAAGGTTTTAAGAACCGTTGTTTTTTTAGTTTCAGCAGTTCCAGCACTTTTTCAGGAACTACCAGTGTCTGGGCTTTCAGCAGCATAATATAACGCAGCACACCCAGGTGGTTTTTATAGCTACCAAACAGGTCTGCCGTGTATGCACTGTACTGCAGATTGGTCTTCAGGTTTTCTGTGCGTTTGTGCTTCCATTCTTCAAAAGTTGCGGGAAGTCCTTCAAGGCCCATGCGGGTGCCCACCTTGTGAAAGGTGTGGAAGACTTCCTCTTTTTCTGAGGTGCTGAGTGTACGTTCCAGGGTTTCAAAGGACCTTATGGAATAATCAATCAGCATATAGAGCACATCCCGGTAGGCCCATTGCGGAATCTTCATGCCTCGCTTTTCCTCCACTCCGGTATGTACCGCTGCGATGGCATCTATTGTTTTCAGGGCATCCGCTTCACCGGCAAACACAATGTTCCGGGCATAGGATACGGTACTGAAAAGCCTACCCAAAGGATCTGCCGGGAGCCGCCCCGTGAAATACAGCCAGTCCACCGCTTTGTTCAGTGCAAACTCTGCAGCAGCCCCGGCAAATATGAACATGATGGTATCATCCTTACCCCATATTTGCCGTACTACCGAGTGTTTTTCAACGAAATATTCCATCTAATAAAATAATCAATTTCCTGTGCTTATGCAACCTGCCTGAATTTTATGCTTCCTCTAAAATCCATTTACCATTTATCAATTATATCCCCCAGATCACTAACGCCCAGCGTAAACATCACGATGGCTATGGCCAAGAATATTTTCACCACCCGATGTATGGCAATTCCCCATTGTTCCTTTAACCATGCATATAGCGGCGGTACATACACCAATGCCAGGACAAAGTATATAACACCCGGAACCGGATGTACCCAAACGATGTTCAGGATACCAATGGTCACAAGCAATAGCGCAAAGAGGCCATTGATGCCCTGTATTGCAACATTTTCCTTATACATCTTTTAATATTAACTTCCTGCAAACGGTGTTCCGAATATCCCAACGGCAAGTTCGGCCCAGATGAGGAAGAGCGCCATCAAAATCAATGCAATGAGACCGTATTGAACGTTTTTGTTTTTTATGTTTCTCATTACCGCTTCTGCTGTGAGGCCCGTGCCCAGCAAAAGCACTGCGGCAATAATAAAGTCACGCACATCCCAGTCCACCTCTGTGGTAAACTGCATTGCTACAAATGGAATGAGCAATAAAAGGACAATTGCTGATAAAATTCCAATCAATCGTTTGTTTTTCATAATCTTAGGTTTTAGTTAATTGTTAATGGTTAATTCTTAATTCTTAATTGTTTTTTAAGGGTTGTTTGGTTTTGTTCCGATTTAATATCCATCATCATCAGCTCTATTTTATCACCCAACTCCCCTACTCCCATTGCTGCCCAGAGGATGAATATTCCCAGGAGTACTTTTATTATTTTCAGACCGGGAATTGTGAAGCCGGTTATGTTTTTAAAAATGATATTTACCGGAAGCAAATAAACAAGAGAGAGCAAGATGATAAACACCCCAAAGCCGGAGTCGTTGCCCCAAAAGGTATTTATGATTCCGATTGCCAGAAAAAGCAACCCAAAAAACCAACTGATGATCGTCAAGGTTAAAGCACCGTCGTTTTTCATATTAGATGTTAGATGTTAGATGTTAGACATTAGATTTTAGATGTTAGACATTAGATGTTAGATGTTAGATTTTAGAGATTGTACTTTGAAATTCAAAGTGTATGGATAAAAAAATTATTTTTGGGTTTTTATTAGTTTCTCGAGGGCTGTTATATGGGCTTCAAAGGCTGTTTTGCCTTTTTTGGTCATAAAATAACTGGTATTGGGTTTTCTTCCCACAAAGGATTTGTTTACGCCTATAAAATCTTCTTTTTCCAGTCCTTTTAAATGGCTTGCCAGGTTGCCGTCAGTCAGTTCAAGGTATTCTTTCAGTGCATTAAAATCCATGGTGTCATTTACCGCGAGCACCGACATAATTCCCAGCCGGGCCCTGTTTTCAAAAGCTTTATGTAATCCTTCTATAATCGCTTTCACTTTTCGTATTTCAGGTGCATAAACGTGCCGTATGCAATATGCATAATTCCAAAGCCGACGGCCCATAGCAGCAGTCCGTATTCAAGGTAATATGTGCTGATAAGCCCCAGTATGATTTGTGTGATGCCCAGGTATCTCAATTCGTCAAAGGTAAATTTACTGGCATTCACCAGTGCCAGGCCGTAAAAAATAAGTGTTAAGGGTGCCAATAGACCAAAAATACCTTTGGAAATCAGGATTCCCATAAAGACCGCGCCCGTAATCAACGGTACTGCCATATTGGTAACCAACCTGCGCGCTACCGGGTTCCAG
>JBBDVI010000077.1:0-7340 GCA_040903465.1 Flavobacteriaceae bacterium | reverse complement strand
ACTGGATGTTACTGAATTACTGGCATCAGTAAATTGTCTTGACAAGTAAGTGTATTGCATACTGGCTGCAAAATTTTTATAACCAAACTTAAAGCCTGTTTTTAAATTGAGGTCCGGTACAAATTCCACTTGATTCCCTTTGATGCCCGGTTGGTCTGAATTTGTGTATTCTGATTTAATAAAAGAGGTGTTTACAAATACATTCATTTGGTAAGCAGCGCTTAAACCCATGATTTTTTTGAAATTGAAATCAAACAATGACTCAATGCCATAAATCACTGCATCACCCACGTTGCCACGTTCACTTATGATGCGGTTATCTTCTAAAACTTTTTGCACAAACCCTATTCTGCCCTGGTAAGACAAAAGAAAAACACCTGCGTCATAGGATAAAAAATCATTGTAGTTGCCTCTTAACCCCATATCTGCCGTAAACCCATTTTCATCAGTAATATTGGGGTCAACCGCAAAAGCCGGGTTGTTGATGTTGATGTCTGAAAAGGTAACCGAGCGGTAATTTTCAGAAAGGTTTCCATAAAATTCAAGCGCATCGCTGGGTTTGTAGCTTAAACCCAAGCCCAGGAGAATGAAAGAGCGTTCATAGCTTCTTTGATCTTCAATGGTTTGATTGTCAATGACGTTTCCGGCTGCATCTGTGTTGATGCGTTTAAAAAAGCCATCGCTTTCGGTTTTGATATATTCAAACCTAAATCCCGGCGTGATGGAGAATTTGTCATTTAGATAAAAAATATTTTCGCCAAAAACAGCGGTGTTGGTATTGGGTAATTCAAAACGCGATTGATTGGGGTAGTTGGGAAACGCATCTGTTCTAAAACCGAAATCAGCATCAAACCCATCAGAACCAGGACCCTGACGTTCTAAATTATCTGATTTATAAAATTTGGTTCCTATAAGGAATATGGCATTTTTGCCTAAGATTTCATATTCATTGAGCAGCCTTGCTTCAAAACCGAAATTGTTGAAATCACTTACGATTAAATCCCTTTCCTGAATGGGATCAATTTGATTGACACGGTTGGTCCTGAAGCCTAAAGCACCGCGGCGGGCATTTAAACCAAAAAAACTGAAAGTAAAATTGGTTTGACTTGAGAACTCATGGGAGAGCTTTAAGTTATGCAAAAACCAATCGACATCAAACCAATTGCGCTCGCGATTGCTTTGAAAAGGATTTTCTGCAAACATGTCATCGGTCAATCCACCGGCTTGTTGTGCCAGGTAATCCAAATAAGTAATTTCGGCTGATAACTTGGTTTTATCATTAAACTCATAACCAAAATGGGAGAATACATTGATGGATTCATATCCTGAATTCGGTCTAAAGCCATCACCGCGTTTATAGTTTGCATAAGTGTAATAACTGAACTTGTCTTTTGTACCGCTTAAACTGGTAAAGTTGCTGTAAAGCCCAAAACTGCCGCCGGTATTTCTTGTGATGACTTCAAGCGGTTTGTTGGGATTTGGCCTTTTCATTTTAAAATTGATATGTCCGCCAAACTGGGTTCCATACTGCAATGAAGCGGCACCTCTGACAATTTGAATTTGCTCTAAACCTTCAGAAGCCGGAGTGTAATAACTTTCGGGATATCCCAGGGCATCGGCACTTATATCGTAACCGTTTTGTCTCACGTTAAAATTGGCGGTTCGGTTGGGGTTGAGACCGCGGCCCCCAATATTCAATTGTAAACCGGCATCGTCATTTTGGTAAATATTGAGGCCGGCTATTTGGCTGTAAATTTGCCTGGCATTGTTGGTCGCCAGGTTTGCCATTGATTGATCCACTTGAATAACTTCGGTTTTCTTACCGGCATAAATAGCCGTTCCTTCAACATCTTTCAGCCTTTGTAGTTCAAAAATTCTTTTTTTCCGCGTAATGATTTCAACTTCTGAAAGCTGTTCAGAAAGGGTTTCTAAAGTTACCGTCAGGGATGTTGTTTCTTCTGGTATGAGGTTGATTTCTTTAACCTGAAATTCAAATGTGTAGAAAATCAATACCAATTCTTCTTTTGAAGTTACAAATTCAAAATAACCTGAGGCATTTGTTTCTGCAAGCAATCCTGCAGCTTTTTCATAAAGTTGTACACCTTCCAAAGGCATTTGCCGGTCTTTGTCATACACATATCCACTGATTTGGGTTTGAGAGAATCCCATAACAGAGAGTAAACTACATATTAGCAATAACTTATAATCCTTTAATCTCATCTTTAAAAGGTAATATCCAGGTTTTAGGCCGGAATGATTCATATTGTTTTAATAAATCCACATTGGGATCTATAAAAGGCTGGCTTCTTCGGCCATTGAGGGCTACATAACTTTCCACGTAAATTTCGATGGGTCCGTGGCCCTGCGCTTTGAAACGCTCACCGAGATAATGTGCATATTCTAAAATAAAATCCGGTTGTGTGCTCATTTGTTTTTCTTGAAAACCGGTTAAAAAATCAGTGTTATCTACATAAAAATAGGTTCCCTTCTCCGGGTTGACCACTTTAAAATAGGCATGACCACGTTTTTCCATCAGCATCACACGCCAGGAAAAGCGATAACCTTGTTCATGCCAAAACAACTCGCCAGGATACAATACATACCTAAAAGGCAGCAACAACTGAACAACAAAAAACACTATTAAAACAGAGGTTATAATCTTTTGGTTTGAAGGGGTAAAGGTTTGAGTTGGTAATGCTTTCGTTTTAACCCTAAAGAATTTTAAAGCAGCCTTTATTTTATCGATGATTTTATGATGAAGCCCGGCATCAAAAAATATCAAACTTCCCACAATCATGATATAGGGGAACATACCAATGGGGAAGAGCACACGCGTGAAAACGTGGAAAAACACCACCAAAACAAAAGCAAAAACCCGGGTTTTTCTGTAGAGAAGTAAAAACGGAATCAGCAAGTCATAAAACATGCCGCCCCAACTCATGGCATAGTGAAACCACTCTTGCTGCAGCAATTTTTCACCTATAAAAGGCAAATCATATTTTGAAGGCAACCAAATTTTCAAAGGCATGGCTTTAAACAACCAGTCGCTGTTTATCTTGGCCAGTCCGGCATAGAAATAAACAATACCAATCAATAATTTTATGGCATCAATATTCCACTTGGGAATCGTGGTAAATTGTTTTTTTCTTAAAAGGTTATCAATTGAAAAATAGGCGTTTGCGGGTAAAAATAGCATCAGAAAACTCAATACACTTATGAAGTAGTAGTGGTTGAGATATGTGGTTTTATCCATGAGTTCTATATAAGTAAAACTCAGAAAAAACACGATAATCGATAAGCGGTATTTCAGCCCGATAGCTACAAACAGCGCTGAAAGCCCACAAATAAAAAAGATAAGATAGGTCCACTCACCAAGCGGTTTCACCCATTCAAATCCGTAATAGGAGAAATAAAATTTTGGCTGAATATACAGCTTATCAATCCAGCCGTAACCCCAAAAGCGAATGATACTAATGAGCATCATCAATCCAAAACCAATTCTAAATACCGCCAGAGGTGCTGCCGATGTTTGTTTTTGAAAATAGGATTTAAATGACTTTTGCATGGATTTTAAAAAGGGATTCTCAGTAAATGAAAATCCCTTTATTATTTAATTTAATTTAATATGAAATGTGAGTTAGTCGCCATCTGCATCTACAAAATCAACACTGATATCCAGGGCTTGAAGCATATCAACTTTTAACAATACAACGGCCAGTTGGATCACGTCAAATGTTTCAGTCATCGCCACATTATTGGTTTCTACCTGTTGGGCAAAATTTGCATTCAAAGTATTGATCTTGATTTCGGCTTCATCAAATTGATTGTTGATCAAAGCACTCAAATCTTCCCCATTTTTAATGGTGTTCAGAAAATCTAAGTAATCATCCAGGCTTTGACCATCACTTGCACTATTATAGGCCCTGCCATTAAAAAAGTTTTGAATGGCCTGCATCCCTTCCAAAGCTAATTCTTTAGAAAGATCTCCACGGTAAAGAGCTTCTACACGATCCGGTAATGGGTTGGGCGAAAAATTGCCCGCAGGAATACCGAATTTGTTGGCCCTAAAACCTTTTTCGTAATAATAGATAAAGTCATTGACCATCAAATTAATGGAACCTGTGGCTGAATTTTCTGTATTGGCCACAAAGGAGTCGCGATAGCCATTGGTCCAGTCATCCAAAATTGTTTGGGTGAGGCTTTTCATGCGGTCTGTTAAATCAGACAGATAGTTTAAATGATTATCAGCTTCAGCAGAAGTGGTATATATGTTTATTATATCAGCATCGGTTTCGGCTAAGCCATACAACATATAATCCAAAGCGGGAAAACCCACAGCGTCGTTGTTGTTCACACTCGACAAGTCATAATTTTGAGATTGGATATTGTTCTGAATGTCATTTACATTTGTGGGGTAAACGTTCATTTGAAAAATATAATTTGAACTTTCAGCCGCACCCACGTTAAACATTTCAGCGTGCTGCCATACCTTATAAGCTTCTTCCCATGCTGCTCGCAGGTTTTGAAGATTAGTGGCATTTGGTTCAGCTGTAAACACCTCTTTCTCATCAACGAGGGTTTGAAGTTTGTTATTCAAATCCTGATAGACGGGAATAATGATGTTATCGGCCCAGTTAACCAATATGGCTGAGCGATCAAAACCATCATTCGGGTCATTGTCACCATCACCATCGTCTGAACTGCACGCAATCACAAACATGAGGGTTAATAAAACTATTATTGATTTCTTTAGCATAGCTTTTTTTTTTGCAAATATAAGAAGCAGACTATTCTATTTCTTAATTAATTTAATATTAAAAAAAAGCCGGATTAAGGCGCTGCTTGTTCCACTGTAAAGTTGCCAAAACGTGCGGCAATCTGACCAGAAAAGGTATCAATGGTTTCTTCAGTAATATCCCAAAAACCATTGCCTTCCATCATGGTGTTGAGCATAGTATCAACTTCGGTTTTGCTGAAGTATGGATTGTTGGTTCCGGGTTGTCTTGTAAATTGTAAACTGTATATGAAACCGAAACCTTCTGATAATTGATGAAAAGCATCAGCCTGATCACTGCCCAACAATCCTTTACCTTTTTGCAGGTAATAAACAGCTCTCACCCCGATAATCTTTGATACTTCCTCTTGAATAATCTCAGCTTGCTCGTCACGCAGGTCATAATCTTTGGCTACAATAGCGGCCCTGCCCAGTTTAAAGGCGTCGTAAATTTTATCTGCAATACCGGCAAAATCTGCATCCCCTTCTAAGTTTGCCAAATATTTATTCAGGAATGCGTCTTGTCCAAGTTCAGGATTCAGAGCGTTGTCTGTACCATACAAATACCCAAATGCTTCATCCCACTTGTGCTCCATCGTGGTGTAGTTTTTACCTTCTTCGGTAATATCATTGTTATTGTTTTCGATATTATCGCCTGCATCCAAAACAGCAGGGCTCAAATAGTTGTTTAGCATTTGGTCAGCCATAATACCACCAATCAAGGATTTTATGACAGCTTGGTTATATTCCAAACCTTTTGCACTGACATACCGAACGGCACCTCCGCCGGCTTGTTGTATTTGACCCGCAACACCGGCACTGGCAAATTCATCCCAGTTTGAAAAAACCTCTGTGGCTTGAGCTGAAATCCAGGCGTCGAGTTGATTTTTGATTGCTGCAGCATCTGTTGTATTGGCAGAAAAGTAATCTGTAGATGCAGCCGTTTTACTTCTAAGGCTTTTGTCTGAACTATTCAATGCAGGGTCAGAAAAATCAGGATTCCCTTCCTGGTGTGCATACATGCTCAGCAATGCTGCTTCTGTTTTATTGTTATCAGTTAAAGCAGCATTCAATTCAATTCCCATTAAGATGCGCGTGGTTTGACCACTATAGCTAACCGTAGAGCTTCCATCGCGTTCAAAACTATACGTTTGAGGCGTTTCTACCACGGGATCATTAATGGGGTCGTTATTTACACTATCATCGCTACTACAAGAAGAAAACAGTAATGCTGTTACACTTAATGTCAAAAAATACTTTTTCATAAAATTTGTTTTAATTTAGACTGATTATAAATATGACGCAAATATAATACACTTTCCAAATTCCACAAAGTTTATTTATAATGATTATAAATAAATATTAAATACATTTTCAAACCCTATTTTTGTAAAGATTTTGGCCATTTTTTAGTAAATAATTTCAATTTTAATTATCGTTTTATCCCTTTTTTTGATGTACCATTATTTTAGAAATTTCAAATTTTGGTGCCTGCCTTCCCGTTTCTAAAGGAAAGTATAGAAGAAGTAGATAGCAAAGCACCCCGGAGCTCACTTTTAAAGTCTTTAAAAAATTTACTTGTCTTCAGAAAGTGAATATCATTGGAATGAGGTAGGTCTATAATACAGAAGAATGAAAATGATGTAGTGGTTTAAGAAGTAGAGTAAGGAATGGTTTTATTTTGGGAGAACTTACAGGTAGAAGCCATAGACTTTCGCCGGTGTTGAGCCCGGATATTGATACTCTATTACCCTTGTGGTTATGAACCACATGAACTTTGGTGGAAGGGGTGCACTCTGTCATTTAATGGCGGAGCTATCTACACGACTGCCGGTAGTGCTTCTTTCGTTATTTAAATTCTTCCCAATATTCTTTCGGTGTGACTATTCTTGTTTTATTATAAACCTTAATCTTAAAATCGTTAGTATTCCCGGTTATTATAAAATCAGCTTTAGAAATTTCGGCTAACTCTAAAAGTCTATTGTCCGGTTCGTCCTTGATGATTTTTAATTTTTCTTTTGGTTCATAAGATTCTGAAATCTCACTCAATCTCACAATTAAAAAGGTGGCATTTGATTTAAAGTCAGGGAATTTTGAAAATTTTGGCCGTCCCAGAACTTCTAAATATTCTTGTAGAATGGCGTTTGATAAACAGATAATTGCATTTCCATCAATACAGTGGTCAACAATTAAAAAAGGATAGTTTTTTTGAATTAGTGAAGAAACAATGACATTGGTGTCAAGAATTATTTTTTGCATTTCTGTACTCTTTTATTTCGTCATCAATTTCTTCCATTGTCATTTTAGAAAGTCCATATTTATCAGCCAATAGAATACTTCTTTCCAATGTTTGTTTTGTTATTTTTTTTCCAATGATGTCAATTAACTCGGAAAAAGACAAGGTACTTTTGTTCAGACCTAATTGGTTGAATTCAAAATCAGATATTTGGAGATTTACAGATTTCATATTATTTTTCATTTTAAAGTTCAAATTTACGAATTTTTAAGTAATTCGGCTCTGCGAAGTTGCAAACTTCGCAGAGCGGGTATCGCCGGTGTGGGTATT
>JBBDVI010000076.1:3006-7360 GCA_040903465.1 Flavobacteriaceae bacterium | reverse complement strand
CAGCATTGAGATTGGTGCTTTTGCCGGTGAGGGGATGTATGAAGAACACGGCGGCTGCCCCAGTGGAGGCGTGGTTGTAAAAATGGGCTATGTAAAAGGAAAGCAATGCATCGTTGTTGCAAATGATGCCACTGTAAAAGCAGGCGCCTGGTTTCCCATTACAGGAAAAAAGAACCTGAGAGCTCAGGAAATTGCTATTGAAAACAAACTTCCCATCATTTATCTTGTTGACAGTGCCGGTGTTTATTTGCCCATGCAGGAAGAAATTTTTCCAGATAAAGAACATTTTGGGCGCATTTTCAGGAACAATGCCGTAATGAGCAGCATGGGTATTACCCAGATTTCTGCCGTGATGGGCAGTTGTGTAGCCGGTGGCGCTTACCTTCCCATAATGAGTGACGAGGCCTTGATTGTGGACAAAACAGGCAGCATTTTCCTTGCCGGAAGCTATCTTGTTAAAGCCGCTATTGGAGAGACAATAGATAACGAAACTCTGGGAGGTGCAACCACGCATTGCGAAATAAGCGGGGTGACAGACTACAAAGCCAAAGACGATAAAGACGCCCTTGATACCATCAAAAAAATAATGGATAAAATTGGTGATTTTGACAAAGCGGGGTTTAACCGTGTCAAGGCTTCCAAACCAAAAGAAAAACCTGAAGATATCTTCGGAATTATTCCGCGTTCCCGTGCAGATCAATATGACATGCTGGAAATCATCAAGCGGCTTGTTGACAATTCAGAGTTTGATGAATACAAAGAAGGCTATGGACAAACCATACTCACCGGCTATGCGCGCATTGACGGCTGGGCAGTGGGCATTGTAGCCAACCAGCGAAAACTGGTCAAAACCAAAAAAGGCGAAATGCAGTTTGGCGGGGTGATCTACAGCGACAGTGCAGACAAGGCTACCCGCTTCATTGCCAATTGCAACCAGAAAAAAATACCCCTTGTCTTCATTCAGGACGTCACCGGATTTATGGTAGGCAGCAAAAGTGAGCACGGCGGTATCATCAAAGACGGAGCAAAAATGGTGAGTGCTGTGAGCAATTCGGTAGTGCCCAAGCTCACTATTATTATTGGAAACTCCTATGGTGCCGGAAACTATGCCATGTGCGGAAAAGCTTATGACCCCAGACTCATTGTAGCCTGGCCAAGTGCAGAACTTGCCGTAATGAGTGGTAATAGCGCCGCCAAAGTATTGCTTCAAATCGAAACAGCGTCACTTAAAAAGAAAGGCGAAACCATCACGCCCGAAGTGGAAAAAGAACTCTATGACCGCATCAAGGCACGCTATGACGAGCAAATTTCACCATACTATGCCGCGGCAAGATTGTGGACAGATGCCATTATTGACCCGCTCGATACCAGAACGTGGATCAGTATGGGAATTGAAGCTGCCAATCACGCACCCATCGAAAAACCATTCAATCTGGGGGTAATACAAACTTAAAGCCTGCCTCTGAGCCATTCAGACTGCTTTTCGGGAAGTTCAGGAAGGATTTCAAGCAATAGTGACTTTGTTTCGGGATCTTGCATCAAAGCCTCCAGCAATTCCCTGGAGCTTTTTGCAAAACGCCAGTTATGATGCAAGCAGGCATCCACCAGGTTTTTTAAATTTTCTTTGGTAAAACCATCCAGGCCAAAGAGAAACTGAAAAGCACCCTGACGGATTTCAAAACTGTATTCGGGCTTGCTGTACTGGCTCAATTCCTTAAAAAAAAGCGATTTTTTATCATTTTGATATCCATCGGTCACGATGGCAAGGGCCAGCCAGAGCAACCGGACGTTTTTATCCTGAAAACCTCCAATGCCTTCGGTTTTATCGAGATATGTATTTCGGTCTTCAGGAAAATTTATCCATAAGTGATAGATTGCGGCTTCAATGGTTACATAAGAATCGTCCTGCAATAAAGTCTCAAAATTTGATTTTAATGCTGTTGGTATTTTTTCCAGGCTTTGAGCTATGGCCTGTCGCACCAGCACATTGTTACTCTCAAATGCTTTTTCATAAAGTGGCCGGCTTTCGCCGAAAGGCACATCAACCAATTGATAAACCACGGCCTGGCCCAGGTAATCATTCACCGGTTGTTCCAAAAACCTGTTGAATATGGGCTCTTTATCTGAAAAAGGTTGATTTGCGATTGCAGATAACCCAAGATAGTTTTGAATGAATGTTGATTTTTTTAAAGATTCCAGAGCCTGTGAAGCTTTGAAAGCACTTTGCTGCAACCATTCCTGCCGGAACCAGTCAAGGTTTTGTCCTGAAACCATTTCAACTTCTTTTAAAAAATCTTCGGTGGTAACAGTTTTATATTGATGTTTTTCAATATAATTTTTTACGGCTTGTTTAAACGATAGTTCGCCTATGCTTTCTTTTAAAATATGCAGTGCCCAGGCACCTTTCTGGTAGTAAGTGAGGGAGCTGGCACCTTCTTTCAGCAAAGCCTCTCCTTCTCCGGTATCGCTCAGCTCCATCAATTGCTCTGTGCTTTGATAGAGTTTCCAGTAGAAATAATTATCACCAAAAATTTCGCGTTCAGCGAGCAAGGCATAATATGTTGCAAAGCCTTCCTGAAGCCAGTGATGTTTACTGTTTGTTGCCGTTACAAGATTGCCAAACCACTGATGTGCCAGCTCGTGGGCGTTGACATTGACATAGTTTCTGTCTATAAATCCCGTGGAATCCACTACAAAAGCTTCAGAAAAAATGGTCAAGGTTGTATTTTCCATACCGGCATACAGAAAATCCCTAACAGGAACCTGCTTGTAATTTTCCCAAGGATAAGGAACTCCTATTTCTGTTTCCAGAAAATCAAATAGCTGGTTTGTATAGCGATAAGTGGGTTCAACTTTATCTTCGTTTTCAGGAGTGTAATAATATTCCAGGGGAATCCCGGTTTTTGTTTTTTCGGTTTGCTTGTTGAAATTACCCAGAGCCAAAGCAACCAGATAACTGCTCATCGGCTTTTGCATGCTGTAGGCCCACATTTTCTTTTCAGGGGGCTTTTCTTCCTGTTTTTCCAGTTGGCCATTTGCCAAAACAGTATATTGTTTTGCCGCTGTGATGCTTAAACTGAAAGTGATTTTATCATTCACATCATCGATTGAAGGCAGCCAATGTGATGTTTCTTTGCCCTGCCCCTGTGTCCAGACCTGGTTCTCAAAAAAATATATGGCCTGTTTTGGCTCTGCCCGGTAATCAAAGGAAACGCTGTAAGTATTGTTGGCCTTGAAGGGAAAGTACATCCAGATTTTATCCTCTTGGGTTTTTAGCCTGATATTCGTTTGAGAGGTTGATGACAAAGAAACTTCCATTGCTTTTGCGTCAAGGTAAATGGAGTCTGTGTTGCGTAAAATAGTAAAACCTGCCGTAAGACGGCCCTCAACGGTCTTGTTTTCAGGAAAGACTTCCAGAGATGCATCAATGTTTTTATAATCAACGGTTTCTGTTTGTTGAGCAAAAGAAAATACGGAGAAAAACAAGAGGAAAAATAATGGTTTCAAACGCGAAAATTTTTGTGAGCAATTTACAAAAACCAAATGATTTGATTTTTCCTTTTCAGATTCTATATAATGGATTAATTTAGTCAAATGAACTCCGCATTTCTGCAAACCCCAATAGAATACCTCAAAGGTGTGGGTCCTAACCGCGCAGATTTGTTGCGAAAGGAACTGGGCATACAAACATTTCAGGATTTATTGCATTTGTTTCCAAACCGTTATATCGACAGGACCCGGTATTATAAAATCAACGAATTACAGCAAACCAATGCTGAAGTTCAAATTGCAGGAAAAATAACACATATCAAAACTGTCGAACAAAAGCGTGGAAAGCGTCTTGTTGCCACATTTATTGACGGCACCGGCACGATGGAACTGGTATGGTTCAGGGGAATCAAGTGGATCAAAGAGAGTTTAAAAATAAACGTGCCCTATGTGATTTTCGGGAAAACAAACTGGTTCAACGGAACTTTCTCTATGCCCCATCCCGAAATGGAACTTCTGGAAGAGCATGAAAAAAGTTTGCGTTCTGCCATGCAACCTGTTTATCCTTCCACTGAAAAATTAGGAAACAGTGGTCTGACCAATCGGGTAATCAACAAACTGATGCAGCAATTATTTTTGGAATCCAAAAATCAATTTGCTGAAACTCTGCCAAAATTTCTCCTTGAAGAATTAAAATTGGTTCCTAAAAATCTGGCCCTTTTTAATGTCCATTTTCCCAAAAGTCAGGAGCATTTATTGAAGGCACAATACCGCCTGAAATTTGAAGAATTTTTTTACATTCAGCTCCAGTTAATCAGAAAAAATTTAATCCATAAAAGTAAAATCAAAGGCTATCCTTTTGAGA
>JBBDVI010000076.1:0-2996 GCA_040903465.1 Flavobacteriaceae bacterium | reverse complement strand
GAGAAGGTGGGAAACCATTTCAACACCTTTTACAAAGACCATTTACCTTTTGAATTAACAGGTGCACAGAAGAAGGTCATCAAAGAAATAAGGAACGATTTGGGCAGCAATGCACAGATGAACCGCCTGCTGCAGGGCGATGTGGGTTCCGGTAAAACCATTGTAGCGCTCATGTCAATGTTGATAGCACTTGACAACGGTTTTCAGGCTTGTTTAATGGCTCCGACTGCAATTTTGTCAGTCCAGCACTACAATGGATTAGTTAAACAGTGCAATAAATTGAATATCAGTATTTCATTATTAACAGGTTCAACAAAAGCTTCAGAACGAAAAGAAATACACGAAAATCTTGAAAATGGCACTTTGAACATCCTCATTGGGACCCATGCGCTCATTGAAGAGAAGGTGAAATTCAAAAATTTAGGGCTTGCGGTTATTGATGAGCAGCATCGTTTTGGAGTGGAACAAAGAGCTAAATTATGGAAAAAAAATAACTTTCCACCGCACATTTTGGTGATGACCGCCACCCCTATTCCACGCACTTTGGCCATGAGTGTTTATGGCGATCTGGACATCTCGGTAATTGATGAATTACCCCCCGGAAGGAAGCAAATAAAAACCGTACATCGCTATGATTTAAATCGTTTAAAAGTCTTCAAATTTATAAGGGATGAGATTGATAAAGGAAGACAAATTTATATCGTCTATCCTTTGATTCAGGAAAGCGAAACCATGGATTACAAAGATTTGATGGACGGTTATGAAAGCATAGAACGTGAATTTCCAAAACCCAAATATCAGATTTCCATAGTGCACGGAAAAATGAAAGCAGCAGATAAGGATTATGAGATGCAACGCTTTGTAAATGGTGAAACCCAAATTATGGTTGCCACTACGGTCATAGAAGTTGGCGTAAATGTTCCCAATGCCAGTGTTATGATTATTGAAAGTGCAGAGCGCTTTGGATTGTCACAACTTCACCAGCTAAGAGGTCGTGTGGGTCGTGGGGCAGAACAGAGTTATTGTATCTTAATGACCTCTCACAAGTTGAGCAGTGATGCAAAAACCAGATTGGAGACCATGGTGCGCACCAATGACGGCTTTGAGATTGCGGAAGTCGATTTAAAGCTCCGGGGGCCCGGTGACATTATGGGCACACAGCAAAGTGGTGTGCTGCAGCTTAAAATTGCAGACATTGTCAAAGACGGAGACATACTTAAAATAGCACGCAGTTATGCCTGGCAAATCCTTAAAAAAGACCCTTTACTGAAAGACCCTGAGCATTTTCCGGTAAAAAATACCTATGCGCAACTAACACGCTTTAAAAATATTTGGAATTATATTTCATAAACCCCTAACTTTACAAAAAACGGGACATGTACTACTTAGTGTATCAAAAAGAGGATGAAGAGGCTGTCAAAGAAAAGGTTTTCCCGTTACTGAAAGAAATCTCATACAAGACAATCCTTTTTTCCGAAAAAGAATCCTGTGGATTTGAAGAAAAAGATGTTATACTTACCTATTTAAATGACGAAGCACTGAGAATATTTTTACCATTGTGTGAAAATAACAAGGGTGAGTTGGGCATTTTGCCACATCCTGAAATGCACTATGTTGCATCTTCATTTGGCATTCCGCAAAAATTAGAAAAGGTTGTAAAGGAAATCACTGAAACGGATACTACTCATAAGGTGGATTTACTGTATTGCAATGACATTGTGGTTTTCCAATCTGTAAATATCGGTGAGGTTTTTGAATTGGTTGCCGATGGTAAACGCAAAGGAGTTTATGGTCAGTTTTTTCGTTTTATAAAACAAATTAAATCATTACCATCATTGAGGCATCAACCCTTTAGTATTTTTATTGAAGATGAAAAAATTATTGACACCTCAGCTTTGGGAATCATAGCTGTTGAACATGCAAAAAGTTCATTATTATCTAAAAAAACGGTAAAAACAAACATTAGCAATGATGGGTTGCTCCACCTTTTGATTCTGTCTCCTCAAAACATATTGGAGTTGATCTGGTTTTTTCTTCAAAGCATACTTCCCGATATGCTCACACCTAAGAAGAAACCCACATTTATGGGTTTGATAAAAACACCCACGGTTACAATAAAAAGAAACTCTGATATAGATTTTACTATTGACGGTGAAAAGCACGTAGCCAAAGAACTGCACTTTAAAGTAGTCTACCAAGGTTTGACGATGGCGCACCCATTGAGGAATGAACAAGTTTCTTCTTCTCAAAAAAAATCCATTCAGGTAGAAAATTTACCAGTAGATGAAAATAGCAAAGAGTTGATCAAAAGAAATTTACCTTGGTTAAGACGAGCTACTTTTTCAGAATTTAAAGAGCTTTTTGTGGTATTAAAAGATAATGCTGCGTTGACCAATGCTTATATCGTTATGATGATTCTTTCAACTTTGATTACGGCCTTTGGACTCTATGCAAATTCAGCGCCGGTAATTATAGGAGCAATGATCTTGGCACCTTTGATTTCCCCGATTGTTTCTTTTTCCATGGGCTTAATCAGATATGAAGTTGTCTTGCTTAAAAGAAGTTTTAGAACCATTCTTATTGGCACAATAGTCTCCCTTATTTTTGCTGCATTTGTTAGTTTAATTATACCATTAAGGATTGAAACTTCAGAAATAGCAGCACGGCTCACACCCACCTTACTTGATTTGGGAATAGCAGTAGCTTCGGGTATTGCTGCAGCTTTTGCCCATGCTAAAGAAGGTATCGCAAAAAGCCTTGCAGGGGTAGCAATTGCAGTAGCTTTGGTGCCGCCGCTGGTGGTCTCAGGTATTGGTATCGGATGGGCAGACTGGAGTGTTTTTTCCGGAGCTTTTCTACTCTATCTCACAAACCTTTCAGGCATTATTATGTTTGGTGGACTTACGTTTTTACTATTGGGGTTTGCTCCTTTTAAAAGGGCAAGGAAGGGGTTAATCTATTCGTTTCTAATTATTCTTTTAGTTTGCATTCCTTTA
>JBBDVI010000075.1:0-7384 GCA_040903465.1 Flavobacteriaceae bacterium | reverse complement strand
GCCTTTGTTGATAATAATCACACGATCGCAGATGGCTTCCACTTCCTGCATGATGTGGGTGGAGAGAAAGATGGTTTTGTCTTTTCCGGCGTTTCTGATCAACTGCCTGATTTCTACAAGCTGATTGGGGTCAAGCCCTGTGGTGGGCTCATCGAGTATTAAAACCTCAGGGTTATGAAGAAGCGCATTGGCAAGTCCTACACGCTGGCGGTACCCTTTTGAAAGTTGTCCAATTTTTTTGTGTGCTTCAGGGGTGAGGCCGGTTTGTGTAATCACTTCTTCCACGCGGGCTTTCGGGCTTTTGTGTATGGAAGCATTAAATAGCAGGTATTCCCTTACATACATATCCAAATACAAGGGATTATTTTCCGGAAGATAACCCACAGATTTTTGAACCTCTTTTGCGTTTTCGGTTACTGAAAAGCCATTTACAACGGCAGTCCCATGTGATGCAGCAAGGTAAGTCGTGAGGATTTTCATTAATGTAGATTTCCCGGCGCCATTAGGTCCCAGAAAACCCACAATTTCGCCTTTTTGGATTGTAAACGAAATGCTCTTCAGAGCCCTTTGTTCCCCATAAGTTTTAGAAACGGAATTTACTTCGATAGACATGTGTACTTTTTTTCAAAATTAAGGCAATCGCTCTAATAGCAAACTATTTTACTGAAAGATTTATTGTATTTTTGTTAATTGAAAGCATAACACTGCTGAAACTCCGAAACGGGGTTTTTATTTTGGTTTAGTATATGAACAACACCCACGCATTCACAAATTGGTTGAAAGACCTCCGGCTTCCGCATCCACTGGTCATTGCAGGCCCGTGCAGTGCAGAAACTGAAGCTCAGGTGCTTGCTATTGCTCATAAATTAAAAGAAAGCGATGCCACCATTATGCGAGCCGGTATCTGGAAACCCAGAACCCGCCCCGGAAGTTTTGAAGGTGTGGGCGAAATTGGCTTAAAATGGATGCAACTTGCCAAAGAAGAAACCGGACTTTTACTGGCTACGGAAGTTGCCAATAAAAACCATGTCGATCTGGCTCTTTCTGCCGGAATTGATGTTTTATGGATAGGAGCAAGGAGTACCGTGAGTCCTTTTATCGTTCAGGAAATTGCCGATGCTTTACAGGGAACAGATAAGATTGTGCTGGTGAAAAATCCCGTGAATCCTGATTTGTCCCTTTGGATGGGTGCCATAGAGCGTCTTCAGAAAGCCGGGATAAAAAATCTGGGAGTTATTCACCGTGGGTTCTCAACCTATTTAAAAACAAAATACAGAAATAATCCTGAGTGGCAAATCGCCCTGGACTTTCAAAATTATTTTCCGGAATTGCCACTCATTTTAGACCCGTCTCATATGGGGGGACGCAGGGATTTGATTTTTGATTAGAGCCAAAGCGCACTTGATCTGAACTATGATGGTTTGATGATAGAAACCCATACAGATCCTGACAGTGCGTGGAGTGACGCCTTTCAGCAAATCACCCCGCAACGGTTAATATCCATTACCGAGGATTTGAAAATCAGGAAAACAGATGATTCTAGACCTGATTTCAATTTGAAACTCAACAGCCACAGAGCCGAAATTGATGATATTGATTCGCAAATTCTCATCAATTTAGGGAAACGTATGAAAATTGCAGATAAGATAGGTCATCTGAAAAGTGAGAACAATGTGGCCATTTTACAAAAAAAACGCTGGAATGAAGTGTTGAACAGAATGAAACAAATCGGCAAAGATCAAAATCTCAGTGAAGAATTTATTGTCGAAATATTTAAGGCAATTCATCAGGAATCTATCGAGCATCAACATACAATCAATAAGAGCCATTAATTATGACCGGAACCGTTTATAAATCAACCGGAAGCTGGTACACGGTTAAAGCCGAAAGCGGTGTGTTTTATGAATGCAAAATTAAAGGCAAATTTAGGATTCAGGGAATAAAAAGTACCAACCCGGTTGCTGTGGGTGATCACGTTGTTTTTGATGTTGAGACCAAAGGTGATGAAACCATGGGCATTATTACAGACATTAAGGAGCGGGAGAACTATATTGTGCGCAGGTCTGTAAACCTTTCAAAACGAACACACATACTGGCCGCCAATATTGATCAGCTTTTTTTGGTTATAACACTTAACAACCCACCCACATTTACATCTTTTATAGACCGGTTTTTGGTCACCGCTGAAGCTTATCATATCAAGACTATTTTGTTATTTAACAAGATAGATACTTACACAGAAGAGGAAACCCTTGAAGTTAAATTTTTATCAGCTTTATATCAGGATATAGGTTATGAATGTATGGATATTTCTGCAAAAACAGGAAAAAATATCGATACCCTAAAAGTGTTTATGAAAGACAAAGTCAGCATCTTTGCGGGCCACAGCGGTGTGGGGAAATCAACATTAATCAATGCCGTTGAACCTTCACTGGGCATAAAAACCAAAGAAATTTCTGAACAACATCAGCAAGGGCAGCACACTACAACTTTTGCAGAGATGTATGATTTGAGTTTTGGCGCAACAATAATAGACACCCCGGGTGTGAAAGGATTTGGCGTCGTGGATATTGAAAAAGAAGAGCTTTCAGATTATTTCCCTGAATTTTTTAAGCGAAAGGAGCATTGCAAATTCAACAATTGCCTGCATATAAAAGAGCCTCATTGTGCCATCAAAAAAGCTCTTGAAAATGATGAAATAGCCTGGTCAAGATACCGAAGTTATCTGCAGATTCTGGAAGGTGAGGATGAAAATTACCGCACAGATTTTTGGAATGAAGAGAGTTAAAAAAACATCCGTCCTTTACGGAAAATATTATGAAAGCAGTCATTCAAAGAGTTAGTTTTGCATCAGTAACTATTGAGGGAGAAGAAGTTTCCCGGATTGGGAAGGGCCTCTTGATTCTGTTAGGTATTGATAATGAAGATGGTTTTGAAGATATTGAATGGCTTTGTAGAAAAATAATAAACCTTCGTATATTTGGTGATGAAACAGGGGCTATGAACCTGTCTCTTCAGGATGTTGAAGGAGAAGCAATCGTTGTGAGCCAATTTACGTTGCATGCATCCACAAAAAAGGGCAACCGCCCTTCTTTTATAAAAGCCGCAAAACCGGATGTTGCAATTCCCCTTTACGAGCAATTTGTTTCTCATTTTGAAAAAGAGCTCGGTAAAAAAATTGGTACCGGCGAATTTGGTGCTATGATGCACGTTTCATTGGTCAATGATGGACCTGTGACAATCATTATAGATACCAAAAACAAAGATTAACAGAATAATCCTTTGTTCTTTTTCAAATAATTTTAAATTTGAAAACCTAAAAATTTTGTTAATGCGGTTTGGCCCCCTTTTTTTCTTTTTCTTTTGTCTCACTCTTAGTGGTCAAAAAACAGATTATAACAGTGTTGTTATTCCTGATTCCCTTACTGAAAATGCAAACGCTGTTATCAGGTTTGACGAGATGAATATTGACATTAAATCAATAAAAGACGTCACTGTTAGCGTTACATTTGCAGTTACGGTTTTAAATTCTTCCGGGGACAATTTCATAAAAGATAACATTCCTTATAGCGGTAATGTTAAGATTAAAAAAGCTGAAGTTGTCGTCTATAATGCTCAAGGGAAAGAAATTAAAAAATATAAGAAAAAGGATTTCAGGGATCGTAGTGCAGTGGATGGAGTAAGCCTTTATACTGATAGCAGGGTGCTTTATATTGACTATACACCTTTAGCATATCCATACACTTTCGAGACCCGGTATGAATATACCACATCAAATACCTTTTACATTCCTAACAGGGTATTCCTTTCCGGTTATCAAGTGAGTACTGAGCATAGTAAATTTATTGTGAATTATAATCCTTCTGAAATTGATTTGATTTTCAAGGAGCAAAACCTCAAAACGTATCATATCGATAAGACTATTTCAAATGATAAGGTAGTATATGAATCAAGCGGTCTAAAAGCCATTGCTTATGAGCAATACAGTCCTCCCTTTGTTGAAATAACTCCTTTCTTGCATGTGGCCCCTAAAAATTTTCACTACGAAGGAATGTATGGATCTGTTACAAATTGGAATGATTTCGGGAAATGGTTCTATGAAAATTTGTTAACGGGCAGAGATGAACTTTCCGAAAACACAATCGAGCACATCAGACATTTGACAAAAGGGGTTCAGGATCCCATCGAAAAAGCAAAAATTGTGTATGATTATGTTCAGAAAAATACCCGGTATGTGAGTGTACAGGTGGGTATTGGGGGTTTTCAGCCCATCAAGGCTGCAGATGTTGACAAAGTAAAATATGGTGATTGTAAAGGATTGACAAACTATACAAAAGCCTTGCTTGATGCCGTGGATGTTGAATCTTATTATACCCACGTTGAAGCTGGAAATGTCCAAGTTGATTTTATAGATGATTTCCCTTCAATTGAGCAGGGAAATCATGCAATTTTAGCAATACCCTTTGATGATGATTATGCCTGGATAGATTGCACAAGCCAAAAGCATCCTTTTGGGTTTATTGGAGACTTTACTGACAACAGAAATGTTTTAATAATGAAACCCCAGGGAGGTGAACTTGTCAAAACAGTCTCTTACATTAATGAGCAAAATGCATATTATACAAACACAAACTACAGGATTGACAATGATGGAAATCTTACTGCAGATATTGATATAAAAAACAAAGGATTGTTTTATGACTGGAGATTTAACAGAGCTTATAATTCCACTAATGACAATGTAAAACAATATAAAAAACAATGGTCGCGCTTGAACAATGTTGTTATAAACAGTTTTGATTTTGATAATGATAAAAATGAGGTCAGTTTTTCAGAGAAAATTAATCTAAAAGCTGATAAATATGCTTCCAAATCCGGTGATAGATTGATAATGACTATCAATGCATTTAACAATGATGTTTTTGTTCCCAATAAATATTCAGACAGGAAATTGCCCGTGAAATTTACAAGAGGGTACCTGGAAGAAAGCCATTATACGATACACCTTCCGGAGGATTATTCAATTGAAGCCATTCCGGCTATAACATCTGTGGAAACTAAGTTTGGTAAATATGATGTCAATATTATCCAAAATGAAGACCATGCCTTGACATATAAAAGAACATTTTTAATAAAAGAAGGCAACTATGCCAAAGAGGACTATGAAGGATTTAGGTCTTTTTTGCAGCATGCGGCCCTTAATGATAACGCAAAAATTGTATTGCTTAAAAACTAGATTCTTATGAAGCATTTTGTTTTATTTTTATTCCTGTTTTCCCTAATAAATGTTCACTCCCAAAATTTTAAATTTGGAAAAGTGTCTGAAGAAGAAATCAATGAAAAAACACACCCATTGGACTCGGAGACATCCGCCGCTTTTTTATATAAAAAAGCTAAAACATATTTTAAGTATGACAACCAGTGGAAGTATGTGCATGAGGTTGAGGTTAGGCTTAAAATTTATAATAAAGAAGGTTTTGACTGGGCTACAGTAGCGGTTCCATTATACAAGCCTAGCTTGGGTACCCACCAGGACTTAACAAGTCTTAAAGCCTATACATACAATCTGGAAGGCAACAAAATCATTAAGGAAAGAATAAAAAATGATGCTCAATTTGAAGAAGATATTAATAATGAATGGGTAATTGAAAAGTTTACATTCCCCAATGTAAAAGAGGGCTCGGTTTTAGAATATACTTACAAAATTTCCTCTCCCTATATTAGTTCATTACCGGAATTTGATTTTCAGGAAAACATACCGGTGAACTTTGTCGAATATACCCTTAATATTCCTGAATATTTAGGCTACAAGTCTTATAATAAAGGGTTTTTCCCTATAAAGAAGATAGAAAGAAAGAATGAGGCCCAATTTACTTTTTCATATGTACCGACTCAAAGGGACGCATTTCGTTCACATAAAAAGGAACTGTCCACGTTAAATTATATTCTTAATACCACAATATATACAGGTGAGAATATTTCAAAATTACCTCAGGAAGAATATGTAAACAATATCAATAATTATAAAACTGATATAAAACACGAGTTGGAATGGACAAAAATGCCAAACGCATATGTTGAATATTATGCTACCACTTGGGAAGATGTTGTGCAAACCATTTACAACAGCAGTAACTTTGGGAAAGAATTAGAAAAATCAAACTATTTTAAACCTGAAATTTCTTCCATCCTTCAGCAGTTCGATACAAAGGAAGAAAAAACCCAAGCCATTTTTGAATTAGTAAAAAACAGAATGGTCTGGAATGGTAGTAATAGCAAATACACTTTTGATGGTGTAGAAAAAGCCTATAAAAATAAATCCGGAAATATAGCGGAAATAAATTTAATACTAACAGCAATGTTGCGCTATGCCGGCATTGATGCATATCCTGTATTGCTGAGCACAAAATCTTATGGCATTCCATTATATCCTACTATCGATGGGTTTAATTATGTAATTTGTCAAGTAGAACAGGGTGATAAATATTTTTTACTGGACGCTTCAAGCAAATACAGTGAGCCTAATATTTTGCCTACACGAACATTAAACTGGAATGGCCGTGTAGTGAGAAAAGATGGATCTTCAGAAGAAATCAATCTGCTTTCAAACATCATGTCAAAAAAGATTACAAACTTGAATGTACAAGTTCACGACAATGGTTCTATAGAAGGAAAGTTGAGAAATGCATATACTGAACAGTATGCATTGGATTTTAGAGAAGAATATGCGGCTGAAGATGAAAATAAGTACGTTAAAGATATAGAAAACAACCATGTTTCTATGATCATATCTGATTATAGATCTCAAAACAAAACAGATATCTATAAGCCCATAATAGAGGATTTTAGTTTTGTAAAACAAAATGCATTTGATAAAATAGGCGACAAGATATATTTCCAACCTTTATTCTTTCTGGCGGTAACTAAAAATCCGTTTTTGTCAGAAACCCGGAAATATCCTATAGATTTTAGTTACCCTAATTCAACTACTCAATTAATAAACATCACATTGCCGGAAGACTATCAAGTTGAGTCCATACCGGAATCTGTGATATTACAATTGCCTGATGAACTTGGGGAATTTAAGTTTATGATTTCAAAAAATGGAAATGGAATACAGTTGAGTGTTTCTTCAGAAATCAGAGCAACACTTTTACCTGCGCAATATTATGATGCTTTAAAACAATACTATGCAGCAATGGTCGAAAAACAAACAGAAAAGATAGTTTTATCAAAAACCTAGAGTCATGGATATAAAAAATGCTCAATCAGTTGTTGATTCCTGGATCAAAGATCACGGGGTGCGTTACTTTAACGAGCTGACAAATATGGCCCAGCTCACCGAAGAAGTGGGAGAAGTGGCCCGCATTATTGCTAGGCGTTA
>JBBDVI010000074.1:0-7475 GCA_040903465.1 Flavobacteriaceae bacterium | reverse complement strand
AACAACAATGAAATCAAAATGTTTGTACATCTCTATAAAAGGCAGATGGACGTTTTGGTAACCAAAGGAAAAAAAATACAATTGTTCAATAGTTTCTACCATACCACTCCTGAAGATTTCATATATTACATTCTCTTTATTGCAGAGCA
Source organism: Flavobacteriaceae bacterium (assembly GCA_040903465.1). Taxonomy (GTDB): domain Bacteria; phylum Bacteroidota; class Bacteroidia; order Flavobacteriales; family Flavobacteriaceae; genus Planktosalinus. The sequence continues at coordinate 7,326 of JBBDVI010000074.1, read as the reverse complement.
ATTATCGCTCAATCCTGATGAATTTCCACTTCACCTCAGCGGGAATATTAATGAGAATGACCCCTATTTTGAGATTGCCTATACCTATATCAGAAATGTCACCGTTTCAGAAAATAAAACAGCTATTTTAAATACCGATTCTTCACAAGAATCCATTGAAAACAACAGTTTATTATTTCATTTATAAATGCGCATTATTTCAGGAAAATACAAAGGCAAAAGACTTATGGCCCCGAGGAATCTTCCGGTGCGCCCCACTACAGATTTTGCCAAAGAAGGGCTTTTTAACATCCTTAACAATAGAGTCCACTTCTCAGAAGTTTCGGTGCTTGACCTTTTTGCCGGAACGGGAAACATCAGCTTTGAATTTGCCTCCAGGGGTACTACAGAACTTACTGCCGTTGACATTGATCACGGTTGCATTCAATACATAAAAAAAATAAGCGACGAACTTGATTTTAACATTCAAGTATTCAAAAGCGATGTTTTTTCATATCTCGAAAAAAGCAGGCAGCCTTTTGATATTATCTTTGCTGATGCGCCTTATGCTTTTGATCAAACACAATTTGCTGAAATTGTTTCTCAAGTTCAGCAGCACGCACTCTTGAAGGATGATGGATTTTTAATTATTGAGCATTCAAAACACACAGATTTAAGCAGTTTACCCGGGTATAGTGAATCCAGAAAATATGGTGGTTCTGTATTTAGTTTTTTTGAATCCTAGACTTTTTTCTTTGTAACAAATGTAACTGTCTGTTCTGCATGGTAGCATTAGTTTTGCCTCAATTATTAAAACTACAACAATGAACTTAGAAAAACTTATAAAAGAAGAAGCCTCCATTGTAGATGTGCGTACAAGCCATGAATTCAGTGGCGGTCACGTTTCCGGGTCTATAAATATTCCTTTGCAAGAACTTCAAAAGAGGGTTGGCGAATTTAAAACACTGAAAACCCCTGTCCTCCTTTGTTGTGCTTCAGGAAACAGAAGTGGAATCGCCGCTCAATTTCTCAGCAATCAAGGAATTGAATGTATAAATGCAGGTTCCTGGATGGATGTAAACTATTATCAATCTCTAAACGTTTAATTCTTATGATTCCATTTTTAAAAAACCTCATTGGATTAGGGTCAAAAATCGATTACAAAGCCCTGGTCAATCAAGGTGCAGAAATCATAGATGTCAGAACCAAAGGAGAATTTGCTTCAGGTCATATCAAAGGTTCCAAAAACATTCCTTTGAACACACTTAACAACAACCTGAAGCTCTTTAAAGACAAAGAAAAAACCTATTTGCTTTGCTGTGCCTCCGGAATGAGAAGTGGCAGTGCAAAAAGCATATTAAAATCAAAAGGGTACAGCAATGTTCACAATGCCGGTTCATGGCAAAGCCTGAATAACAAATTATAAAATGAAAAGACGATTGCTTTCCGGTTGGAGTATACAGCGCATAGTGTTTCTTCTTATGGGTGTAATACTTTTACTTCACACCATTATGGATAACCAGCCAATTGGCGTTTTACTTGGCATTTACATAACCGGAATGGGCCTCTTTGGTTTTGGATGTACTACCGGAAATTGCAGTGTTGATAAAAGCCAAAAATGATGTTAAAGTTTTGATCAAACTTATTCTGCAAAGTATCTTTAAAATAAAAATGTTTGGACTGTTTAAAAAGAAAAGTAAAGAAGAAATCCTTCAGGAAAAGTACAAAAAACTTTTAAAGGAGTCATTTGAACTCTCAAAAACCAACCGGGCTGCCAGTGATAAAAAACAAGCAGAAGCCCAGACGGTACTCGACGAAATAGAAGCTCTTAAAAAATAATAATCCCGCCGGATGCCAAAAGCATCCTGACGGGAATTATATGTGAAAGCAAACCTGTAAGCCGGATTCTGTCTTCCGCCGTTTGGCGGCTACTTATCATTTATCTGGCCCCAACATTACTGTTGGGGTCTATCTGCCTACCCTCCAGCATCGGGCGAGCAACCCTCAAGCACTGGTTTACGTGGCATTGCACCGCATAGAGTTTACCTGATTTCACTACAGCATTACCTGTACATCCTTTCTGTTGCACTTGTCCTTTTCGCCGGATGGCGAACGACGGGTGTTACCCGCTATGCTGCTCTGTGGTGTCCGGACTTTCCTCCACCCCGAGTTTAACATCGGGGCAGCGATAAGTCAGTTTGCGTTGCAAAGTTACAACATAGTTGTTAATATCTATTCAGAAAAAAAATTAGATACATTCAAAGAAAAAAAATTCAATATGTATCTTTGCTTTAAGCAATTTCCCCTATGGAACATTTCATTGTATCAGCCCGAAAATACCGCCCCACAACCTTTAAAAGTGTTGTAGGTCAACAGGCTATAACAAATACTTTGGAAAATGCCATCGAAAACAACCACCTGGCGCAAGCACTGCTCTTTACAGGCCCGAGAGGTGTGGGTAAAACCACCTGTGCCCGTATACTGGCAAAGCGCATCAATCAAAAAGTTACGCAGGATGTAAACGAAGATTTTGCCTTCAATATTTTTGAACTCGATGCCGCCTCAAACAACTCTGTAGATGATATCAGGAGTTTGACAGATCAGGTGCGCATTCCGCCTCAAACAGGTAAATACAAGGTGTATATCATCGATGAGGTGCATATGCTTTCACAGGCCGCTTTCAATGCCTTTTTAAAAACACTTGAAGAGCCGCCCAATCATGCTATTTTTATTTTAGCAACCACAGAGAAACACAAAATCATACCCACCATATTATCCCGTTGCCAGATTTTTGATTTCAAAAGAATCACGGTAACAGACATTAAAGAACACCTCGCGGAAATAGCCAAGGCAGAAGGCATTGAAGCAGAAGATGATGCCTTGCACATCATTGCCCAGAAAGCTGACGGTGCCCTGCGGGATGCACTTTCCATCTTTGATCGTGTTGTGAGTTTCTCCGGAAATAAATTAACACGGGAAGCTGTAACTGAAAACCTGAACGTTTTAGATTATACTACTTATTTTGAAACCACAGACTTGTTAATACAAAACAACATTCCCGGAGCTCTGGTCCTTTTTGACGATATCTTAGCCAAAGGTTATGATGGTCATCACTACATTAACGGCCTGGCATCACATTTCAGGGATTTACTGGTTTGCAAACATCAGGAAACAATCAGTTTACTGGAAGTTGGGGAACAAATCAAAACGAAATATTTTGAGCAATCACAAAAGGCTGAAACTGCTTTTTTACTGAAAGCCATAGAAATCACCAACGACTGTGACCTGAAGTTCAAAACGAGTAAAAACCAGCGTTTGCTGGTTGAGTTATGCCTAATGCAATTGGCTTCCATTACCTCCGGTGATGAAAAAAAAAAGCCACAACGCTACATAAAACCACCGGAAGCTAACGCAGCAGAACCATCACCCTCCTACCCTGACCAAAATAATAAGCCCGCTGAAGCGAAAAACCCACAGCAACAAAAACCTGTAGAAAAGTATACACAAGAGGTTGCTACTGAAACAGCCGTTGCCGAAAAAGAACCCGAGCAGGATTCAATTCCAAAAGAGACACCTTCCAAATCACTGGGAGAACGCAATGCACAAAAAGTTTCCGCTTTTTCGCTAAAAAGTATTCAGCAAAAAAACGAACTGGAGCGTGATTTCAAAAAGAAGCACGTCAACATAGATGACTTACCCAAGGAGAATTTCACGGAAACCGATTTGCAAATCGCGTGGAAAGAGTATGCACGCATTCTGGAAAAAAAAGGAGAACATATTTTAGCTTCTCATCTCGATATGGTCTTGCCTGAAGCCATTAACCATACCATTCACGTTACCTATCCCAATGAGACCATCAGGGTGGAACTGGAACGTTCACAGCAGTCATTGCTCAATTTTCTTTCCAAAAAACTCAATAACCACAGCATCACCCTCAAAATTGAAGTCAATGAGGCGCAGCAAAAAAAATATGCCTACACACCTCGTGAAAAATTTGAAAAATTAAGGGAAAAATATCCTATTATGGACACGCTGAAGAAATCTTTTGATCTTGATGTTTAATTTTAAGCAGTCAGAAGTCAGGATTTTTCTGTTAATTGTATTTTTAAGTTTTTAACTAAAAACCATATTGTCTAACATCTATCGTCTGATATCCAATATCTAAAAAATGCTCGGATTAAAATTACCTACAGACCCCAGATGGGTCAAAATAGTGGAAAAAAATATTGAAGAAATTCTCACAGACCATGCTTATTGTGAGCAAAAAGCAGCCTCTACAGCCATTTCATTAATAGTAAGTTTTCCGGAATATCCTGAGTTGGTTGAGGAAATGATTGCTCTTTCAAAAGAGGAAATGAGCCATTTTAAAATGGTGCATGACCGTATTCTTGAACGGGGCTGGAAACTGGGCAGGGACCGCAAGGACGAATATGTCATTGCACTTCACACATTTTTCCCAAAAGGAGGCAGCAGGACCACACAACTCGTGCATAGACTACTCTATGCCGCCTTAATAGAAGCCCGAAGCTGCGAACGCTTCAGATTGCTCTCTGAAGAAATCAATGACGAGGAACTGCGTCATTTTTACAGAAAATTAATGGTCTCTGAAGCAAATCACTATACAATGTTCCTGGGCTTTGCCAGAAAATATGGAAATGTGGATGAAGTCAATAAAAAATGGCAGGATTTGTTAAGTTTTGAGGCAGAAATCATGAAAAACCTAAGCAAGAATGAACAAATTCACGGTTAACTCTATTTAAAAAATGACTCGAAAGCAACTCATGTATTTTTTTGTGTTTCTTGCAGCAGCCATCACCGTTTATGGTCTGGTGACCGGTAAATTTCTATTTCTTTTTATCTGGTTGCCGCTGGGTCTTTTCTGGAAGGGAAGGAAATAATAATTCTCAGGTGTTTACTTCCATAGTTTTTGCTATCTCCTCTTTATAAAGGCTTTTTACAATACCATCAGACAACCCTATTTTGGGGACATATATTTTCCGGGCCCTGCTCCACTTCATAGCAGAAAGGTAAATGCGTGTGGCGTGAATGATGACATCTGCCCTGTCAGGGTTCATATCCATTTCCACAACACGTTCTTCATAAGAATAATTTTGAATGAGTTCAAAGAAGTTAGCCAGATAAATGTATGAAAGTGATTTACCTGCAGACTTGCCGCTTTGTTTAAAAATACTGTTGATATTTCCGCCGGAGCCAATGAGCGAAATTTTATCATAGTGCTTTGTTTCTTTTTTGATCCATTCCTCTACTTCATTCCAGATAGTATCTGTTACCATATTGTTTAACAAGCGCACGGTTCCCAGATTAAAAGATTTTGAGGAAATAGTTTTTCCGTTTGAGAAAATTGTAAATTCTGTGCTTCCACCACCCACATCAACATAGAGAAAGGTTTTATCCACCATAATGAGGTCTTTAATATCTGTTGATGCGATGATGGCTGCTTCATCATTTCCATCAATAATTTGTATGGAAATGCCGGAGTTTTTTTTAACACGATTGGCAATTTCTCTTCCGTTTTCAGATTCCCGCATCGCTGAAGTCGCACAGGCACGATATTTAACCACTTTATGGGAATCCATCAATAACTTAAAGGCATTCATGGTATCAATAAGTCTTTTTGTATTAGCTTCAGAAATTTTTTTATGTTGAAACACATCTTCACCCAAACGTATGGGAACCCTCACCAATGAAGTTTTCTTAAATACGGTTTCTTTCCCTTCCCGCTCAATAATTGTAGCGATAAGCAGTCTTACCGCATTTGAACCTATATCTATGGCACCGTATTTTTGAATCTTCATAGTTGCTTTTTTCTCTCAGGTATTTATTTCAAGTTTATTTAGATAATAATTATAGGTTTCGACCTGAGAACGAAATTTGGGTTTATCATTTGTTTTATAGGCATTGTCCTGTTTCACAGAGATTACCCTGGCTTTTACATTGTCGTTCCAGCAAATATCAAAGGTTTCCTGAAGTTCCTGCTGTATATCTTTGTCGTGAACCGGACAGGAAATTTCCACTCTCGTGTCCAGGTTGCGAGTCATTAGATCTGCTGATGAGATGTAATATTTTGGATTCCCTCCATTTTCAAATATATACAATCTTGGGTGTTCTAAAAATTTATCGATGATACTTATAATTTCAATATTTTCACTTAGCCCTTTTACACCGGGAATCAAACAACAAATCCCCCTTATTATCATTTTGATTTTAACCCCGGCATTACTGGCCTCATACAACTTATCAATCATGGCATAATCTGAAAGGCTGTTCAGTTTTAATTGAATTTTGGCCGGTTTGTTTTTACGGGCATTCTCAATTTCTGTGTTGATCAGTGAGTACAATGCGTTTCTGGTATAATGCGGGGAAACCAGCAAATGCCTGTACTTTTTGATTTTGTAATTGATTTGGAAAAAATCAAAAACTTTATTGATTTCTTTCATCAGTCTCGGGTCTGATGTGAACAAGGTGTAATCTGTATAAAGCCTTGCAGTTTGCTCGTTAAAGTTTCCGGTACTAATGAAGCCGTAACGAACGACTTTACCATCTTCAATGCGGTCAATAATACAGGTTTTACAGTGCACCTTAAGGCCCTGAACACCAAAAATCAAATTGATACCCTCATCCTGCATTTGCTCTGCATAATTAATATTTGCTTCCTCATCAAAACGCGCTTGTAATTCGATTTGAACAGTGACCTCTTTTCCATTTTTCTTGGCATTGATGAGAGAGCTTGCAATATGCGAGATTTCTGCAAGACGGTAAATAGTAATCTTAATACTTTTTACTTTAGGGTCAAGTGCTGCTTCCCTCAAAAACTTTACAACATATGAAAAGGTTTGATAAGGAACATACAGAAGATAGTCCTTTTTGGCTATTTTATCGAGCAAGCTACCTTGTAGGCTCAATCCCGGTATGGGTAGTGGGGTGTGCTTTTCATAAAACAGTTCCTTAATACCCAAGTTTGGGAAATTCATATAATCTCTCCTGTTGTGGTAGCGACCACCGGGGATAATGCTATCTGTGTCATCAATCCCCATTTTTTGAAGTAAAAAGGACAAGGTTTCCTTATCAATATCCTTATCATATACAAACCGAACTGGATCACCAATACTGCGGTCTTTAACACTTTCAGATATTTTTTCGATAAAGCTTTTACTCAGGTCACTTTCAATATCAAGCTCTGCATCCCTTGTTATTTTTATCATGTGGGTTGAAAAGCTTTCGTAATTAAAAATGTTGAAAATGTTGTGCAGGCAATGACGAATCAGGTCATCTAACAGAATGATGTAGTTTTTATCCCCTTCTTTTGGCAACACCACAAAACGGTCA
>JBBDVI010000073.1:0-7477 GCA_040903465.1 Flavobacteriaceae bacterium | reverse complement strand
CAAAAAAGTTTGCTCCATAAGCAAACTAGTTATAAATTTGCCGGCTCAGAAGCTCTGAAAACAGAACAGTAAGAGCATTTTGAAATATTGAAATAAAAGTAAAGGTCCCATAGCTCAGCTGGTTAGAGCACCTGACTCATAATCAGGGGGTCCATGGTTCGAGCCCATGTGGGACCACTTTTTTTAATACTCCTTTTGGATATTAGCTTTATTTATCTATATTTGATATTCTCCTCACAATAAAAGAGCTAAGTTTTTAGTAACGATTTGATTTTGGGAAAATTGACATGTGCTTAACACGCATTAAACAATTAAAGTTTAGCTTTGTCGTTGTTAGCTTATTGTCTTTTAAAAATTAGTATATTATCAGAACCCTATTAATAATATATGCGACCCCAAATCGTAAATAAAATCTTAGTTTTACTTGTACACTTTTTAGTGTCTGGCTTGGCAATGGCTCAAGATCCCCCTCCCCCGAAAAGCACACCTCCCCCTGTCGGGTTGCCGATTGATGAAAATCTTTTCATATTGGTGATAGCAGGTTTTATTTTAGGGATTGTTTTTTTATTTTTAAAAAAAAGAAAAGCTACAAATTAGCCAACTTCTTTAAGTATTTTCCCACAAGATCAAATTCGATATTTAATATGTCACCCTTTTTTATTTTAAAAAAATTGGTGTTTTCATATGTATAAGGAATTATCGCCACAGAAAATTCATTTTCTTTTGAGCCAACCACCGTAAGACTTACCCCATTTACTGTCACCGAACCTTTTTCTATGGTGATGTTGCCCACTATTGGGCTGTATTGAAAAGTAAAATACCAGCTTCCGTCAGCTTCTTTTATCTCTGTACAAACAGCTGTTTGGTCTACATGACCTTGGACAAGATGTCCGTCAAGACGATCACCGAGCTTCATGGCGCGTTCTAAATTGACCAACGAACCGGCTTCAAGCTCTCCTAAATTTGATTTGTCCAGTGTTTCTTTTATGGCCGTGACTTTATAAACGTTGTTTGTAACTCCTACCACAGTCAGGCAAACCCCATTGTGGGAAACACTTTGGTCAATTTTTAATTCAGGGGTTATTTTACTTTTTACCGAAATATGGATGTTGTTGCCCTCTTTTTCCAGAGAAACTACCTCGCCCACATCTTCAATGATTCCTGTAAACATATTAACTTAATTTGGTTAAATTTGTAAGATACAAACACGGCAGTAAAATTACGGCAAAAGCAAAAGCTTACCTAAAAATCATATAGTTAAAAACACATGAGTAAACAGGAAAATATAATTGTTGGAATTTCTATAGGAGATTTAAACGGCATCGGGCCTGAAATTGTATTAAAAACTTTTGAAGACCCAAGAATGTTGGATTTCTGTACCCCAGTGCTTTTTGCTTCTGTTAAAACCATGTCGTTTATAAAAAAAAGCCTTGAAATTAGTACGAGTATCCACGGTATAGATCACATAAATCAATTGGTTCCCGGAAAAGTAAATGTGTTGAATGTTTGGAAAGAATCTGTTGAGATCCAGTTTGGTGAGGAAAACAAAGTGATGGGTGATTATGCCATTAAGTCATTGCAGGCTTCAGTCAAGGCATTAAAAAATGATGATATTGATGTGCTGGTCACCGCACCCATAAACAAACACAACATTCAGTCTGAGGCTTTTAACTTTCCCGGACATACAGATTATCTCGCGCAAGAGCTCGAAGGAGAGAGCATGATGTTTATGGTGACAGATACCCTCAAAGTGGGTCTGTTGACAGACCATGTGCCTGTAAAAAATGTTGCGAAGCATATAACAAAAAAGCTCATTGAAAATAAAATTGATATTATACACAAAGCATTAAAACAAGATTTTGCCATTACGGTTCCTAAAATTGCTGTTTTGGGTATTAATCCGCATACAGGAGATAATGGGGTTATTGGTGATGAGGACGATAAAGTTTTGCGACCCACACTCGAAAAAATAAACCGTTCCGGAAAAATTGTCTATGGCCCTTATGCTGCAGATAGCTTTTTTGGTTCAGGCAATTACAAAAACTTTGATGCGATTGTCGCGGCATACCACGACCAAGGATTGATTCCTTTTAAAACATTATCTTTTGGCTCCGGGGTGAATTATACTGCAGGCTTGTCGAAAGTGAGAACCTCGCCGGATCATGGTACCGCTTATGATATCGCCGGAAAAAATATTGCAGACCACACATCCTTTAAGGAAGCAGTTTTTAAAGCCATTATGATATATAAAAACAGAAAAGAATATGAGGAAATTACAAAAAAACCGCTTCCTCAGGGCCCAAAAAAGTTATCCACAAAAAAGGGTTGATAAAACACTTCAGCTTTAAAATAATTTTTTATCTTTGCACCCGCATTTATCGGAAGAAAAATGCATTTAAAAGTTCATACAATGAAGCACATGAAAGAGTTTACAATCCCGTTTGTAGGATTGAAGCAGGGTGAGCATCATTTTGATTACAAAATTGATAATACGTTCTTTACACATTTTGAGTATGATGAATTTAATAATGTAGATGTTTTGGCAAAAGCATTACTTATTAAAAAATCAAATTCACTGGAGTTTCAGTTTGAAATCCAGGGAACAGTAAATGTATATTGTGACCTTACCAACGAGCCATATGATCAGCTTGTGAAAGGGGAGCATAATCTGGTAGTTAACTTTGGAGAGGAGTACAATGATGAGGATGATACCTTATTAGTTCTTCCGCAGGGCAGCTATGAAATTAACATACAGCAATATATATATGAACTCATTATTTTGTCTTTACCGGCAAAAAGGGTTCATCCCGGGGTTGAAGATGGCACGCTGGATTCAGAAATACTCAGAAAACTTGAAGAATTAAGCCCAAAAGACAAAGAAAAAGAAGAGGAAACTTCAAAAAACGATATTGACCCAAGGTGGGACGAATTAAAAAAACTATTAACGGATAAATAATATTTAGCGATGGCACATCCAAAGAGAAAGATTTCCAAGACCAGAAGAGACAAGAGAAGAACGCACTACAAAGCGACAGCTCCTCAAATAGCTACTGATCCCACTACAGGAGAAGCGCATTTATATCACAGAGCTCACTGGCATGAAGGTAAACTTTACTACAGGGGTCAGATTGTAATTGACGCCGAAGAAGTAGTAGAGGCATAGTACTAAATTCCATAAATATTAAAACTCTCACAACTTGTGAGAGTTTTTTTGTTTTTATCTTTCCTATATTTCAAAAACAACTTATTTTGCACCCGATTTTGAGTAAAAATTCGTATTTTCATCAAATTATACACGTTTTTAGTCATTTTTGAGTGAGACAGAGAATTTAAAAAAATTATATGAACAAAATCACAGCTGCAATTACCGCTGTTGGGGGATATGTGCCTGATTTTGTATTGACCAATAAAATGCTGGAAAGCATGGTTGATACCAATGATGAATGGATTACAAGCAGAACCGGAATTAAAGAAAGAAGAATTCTCAAAGAAGAAGGTAAAGGCACATCTTATCTTGCGATACAAGCCGCAAACGACTTAATAAAAAAGAGAAACCTTGACCCAAAAGAAATAGATATGGTCATTATGGCAACCGCTACACCTGATATGCCCGTTGCCATTACCTCTGCTTATGTGGCCACAGAAATTGGAGCCATAAATGCGTTTTCTTATGATCTGGTTGCTGCATGTTCCAGTTTTCTCTTTGGCATGTCAACAGCCGCAAGATATATCGAGTCAGGTAAATACAAAAAAGTACTCCTAATTGGAGCAGACAAAATGTCTTCAATTATAGATTATGAAGATCGCACAACATGTATTATTTTTGGTGATGGTGGTGGGGCTGTACTTTTTGAGCCAAATCAAGACGGTCTGGGTTTGCAAGATGAATACCTCAGAACAGATGGTATTGGCAGACAGTCATTAAAAATTGATGCAGGAGGATCTATTCTGCCGGCTTCGGCTGAAACTGTTGCAAAAAAACAGCATTTTGTATACCAGGATGGGCAAACGGTGTTTAAATTTGCAGTATCAAACATGGCCGATGTCAGTGAAAAAATAATGATCAGAAACAATTTGACAAACGACACCGTAAACTGGCTGGTACCGCATCAGGCAAACAAGAGAATTGTTGATGCCGCAGCCAAGAGAATGAAGCTTAACGATGAAAAAGTCATGATGAATATTCAGCGTTACGGCAATACAACTTCAGCTACGCTACCTTTGTTGCTGAATGATTATGAAAAAAAATTAAAAAAAGGAGACAACCTTGTTTTTGCTTCATTTGGAGGCGGATTCACCTGGGGTTCAATTTACCTTAAATGGGCATACAACAGCTAACTAACAGTACAAAACAAAACTTGAAATTATGGATATTAAAGAAATTCAAAACTTAATTAAGTTCGTTGCAAAATCCGGTGCAAGCGAAGTGAAGCTTGAAATGGGTGATATCAAAATCACGATCAAAACCGGAAGTGATGACTCAAGATCCGAGCACACTTACATTCAGCAAGTGCCCATGCAGTCATCTCAACCTCAACAGCAGCAACCTCAACAGGCACAGCAAACTGCACCTGCAACTCCTGCTCCCGCAGAACCCGTAGAAAGAGAAGACAGCAAGTATGTTACTATAAAATCACCCATTATTGGCACCTTTTACAGAAAGCCCTCTCCGGATAAACCCACTTTTGTTGAGGTGGGCAGCACCATTAAAGCAGGAGATCCACTATGTGTTATTGAAGCCATGAAGCTTTTCAACGAAATTGAAAGCGAAGTTTCAGGAAAAATAGTAAAAGTATTGGTCGACGACGCTTCTCCTGTAGAGTTTGACCAACCGTTATTTTTAATTGACCCGTCTTAACAATTAAGATTTCAAACTTTTAATCAACCTTATATCAAAGGTTGTCATCAGGAAATTTTTAATTTATAACATTTAAAATTATGTTCAAAAAGATTCTAATCGCAAACAGGGGAGAAATCGCATTGCGAGTCATCAGAACCTGCAAGGAGATGGGTATAAAAACAGTTGCAGTTTATTCAACAGCCGATGCCGAAAGCCTGCACGTCAGGTTTGCTGATGAAGCCGTGTGTATAGGCCCGCCGCCCAGCAATTTGTCCTATCTAAAAATATCAAATATTATTGCCGCTGCAGAAATCACCAATGCAGACGCCATTCATCCTGGATATGGCTTCCTGTCTGAAAACTCAAAATTTTCCCACATTTGCAAGGAACATGGGATTAAATTCATTGGAGCGTCACCAGAAATGATTGATAAAATGGGAGACAAAGCTTCAGCCAGGGCCACAATGATTGCTGCGGGGGTGCCATGTATTCCAGGGTCTGAAGGGATTTTAGAAAACTATGAAGAAGCTGAAAAAATTGCCGATGAAATGGGCTATCCCGTGATGCTTAAAGCAACAGCAGGTGGCGGTGGAAAAGGAATGAGAGCTGTCTTCAAAAAGGAAAACTTAAAGGATGCATGGGATTCCGCAAGACAAGAAGCAGGCGCAGCATTTGGAAATGACGGTATGTACATGGAAAAACTCATTGAAGAACCAAGGCATATTGAAATTCAAATCGTGGGTGATTCAACAGGAAGAGCTTGTCACCTCTCTGAAAGGGACTGTTCCATCCAAAGAAGACATCAAAAGCTTACAGAAGAAACACCCTCGCCGTTTATGACCGCGAAATTGCGTAAAGCGATGGGTGAGGCCGCTGTTAAAGCATCAGAACACATTAAGTATGAAGGTGCTGGAACAATAGAGTTTTTAGTTGACAAAAATAGGAACTTCTATTTTATGGAGATGAATACCCGTATACAGGTGGAACATCCCATCACAGAGCAAGTTATCGATTTTGACCTGATCAGGGAACAAATACTGGTAGCCGCCGGAGTGCCTATTTCAGGAAAAAATTATTTGCCCAACCTGCACTCGATAGAATGCAGGATTAACGCTGAAGACCCTTATAACGGCTTCCGGCCTTCACCGGGAAAGATTACCGTTTTACACGCTCCGGGAGGTCATGGAGTAAGACTCGATACTCATGTGTATGCAGGATACAGCATCCCGCCAAACTATGACTCGATGATTGCCAAACTTATTACAACAGCACAAACCAGGGAAGAAGCTATCAATAAAATGAAACGCGCCTTGGATGAGTTTGTAATTGAAGGTGTTAAAACAACCATTCCTTTTCACAGGCAGTTGATGGATCACCCGGATTATCTTTCCGGTAATTATACAACTAAATTTATGGAATCTTTCAAAATGGAAGAACCTGAAGAAGAATAAATTTTTAAAGCTCCATTTTTGGAGCTTTTTTTAACCTATGGATTTAAGCTATTGGGAACATAAAACTTGGTTTCAATCTGTTGACTTTACCATTGTTGGGAGTGGTATTGTGGGTTTGAATTGCGCTTTGAAATTAAGGGAACGATTTCCGGAAAGCAAGATTTTGGTATTAGAACGAGGCATACTTCCAATTGGGGCGAGCACCAAAAATGCCGGATTTGCGTGTTTTGGAAGCTTGTCAGAAATACTTGAAGACCTGAAAAACCATTCAGAAGAAGAAGTTTATAACCTTGTTAAGCAACGGCAGGAAGGATTGAAGGTGCTCCGGAAAAACCTTGGTGACAAGGAAATCGATTATAAACAACACGGAGGCTATGAAATTTTTCGCACGGAAGACACTTCAACTTATAATCATTGTCTTCAGCATATAGAGGAAGTAAATAAACTTTTAAAGCCTTTGTTTAAAAAGACTGTTTTTGAGCTTGTTCAAAACTCATTTGGGTTTAATAAAACACAAGACAATCAAATATACACACCCTTTGAAGGCCAGATCGATACCGGAAAAATGATGGTTGCCTTGCATAAAAAAGCGGTTCAAAATAACATACACATTTTAAACGGGGTTTCGTTGACACAGTATAATGAAAACCCCGGAAAAGTAACAATACAGCTTAAGAATGGTTTTTCATTCAATACAGAAAAGTTGTTTATAGCAACAAATGGCTTTGCAAAGCAGATACTTGACGAAGATGTTCTCCCAGCCAGAGCGCAAGTGTTGATAACAAAACCCATCAAAGACTTAAAAATTAAAGGCACCTTCCATTTGGATCAAGGCTATTATTATTTCAGAAACATTGACAATCGCATTATGTTTGGTGGGGGTAGAAACTTGGATTTTAAAACTGAAGAAACCACAGACTTTGGTTTGACATCACGTGTCCAAAACAAATTGGAAATATATTTAAAGGAAATAATCTTACCTGAAACATCCCATGAAATTGAATATCGCTGGAGCGGAATAATGGGTGTGGGAAACAAAAAGAAACCTATTGTGAAGCAAGTTTCAGAGCGTATTTTTTGTGGCATTAGGCTTGGGGGCATGGGCGTTGCAATTGGTTCAAATATTGGCAATGAGCTTGCCGGACTATGCTAATGTGACCTTTTCCTTCCTCAAATTAAGAAGATA
>JBBDVI010000072.1:0-7510 GCA_040903465.1 Flavobacteriaceae bacterium | reverse complement strand
ACCCGTTGAGGGCTGTTGTAAGAGGTACGGGGATTTGTTTGAAAAATTTAAATAAATACAGGAGTATTCTTATAAAATAATGGCATTCCTCAAAATTTGAAGCGGAGGAATTATTTTCAAATTGATTTACGTTTTAAACAGTAGACTTTCGTCATGCAGCAGATTATAAATTTTTTTATAAACAATAAAAATTTTCTGCTGTTTCTGGTATTGTTTTCTCTTTCGGTATTTTTCACAATAGAATCACACTCCTATCATAAAAGCAAGTTTGTCACTTCAGCCAATTTTATTTCAGGAAATTTGTATTCCTGGAGCAATGATATTTCGTCATATTTTGGCTTACGAAAAGAAAATGAAAAGCTCCTTGAAGAAAACAGCCGCTTGAGAAACCAATTGCAAAAACTGGAACAAGCAGTACCTCTTGAAACAATAGACTCGACCACGATAGGCTTGGATTTCATCGTTCGTCCTGCAGAGGTAATCAACAACAGCTATTCAAAGACTAATAATTATCTCACACTCAAAGCAGGCACAAAAGACAGTATTTCAGCTGAAATGGGAGTGATTACCTCAAAAGGAATCGTGGGAATTGTGGATCAGGTAAGTACCAACTTTTCTTCGGTGATGTCTGTGCTAAATTCAAAGTCAAGCATCAGTGTCATGTTAAAGTCCTCAGGGCATTTTGGCTCACTGGTTTGGGACGGAAAAGACCCAAGAAAATTGCAGCTTATTGATATTGCACGTTTGGCTCCTGTTGCAGTTGGCGATACCGTAACTACTGATGGGCGTTCCACTATTTTCCCAAAAGGGGTTTTGGTGGGTAAAGTTACCGATTTCACATTGGACCAAAGTGAAAACTATTATATTATTGAAGTTGAACTTTTTAATGATATGACGAGTACAGAAAACGTCTATATTATTGAAAATACCCGCAGGGAAGAAATTATAACCTTAGAAGCCGCTTCAGAAAATGAATAATCAGATATTTATTCAGACAATTCGATTTGTTGCGCTGATCCTGGCACAGGTCTTTATTTTTAATAAAATTGACTTGTTTGGCTTTATAAACCCTTACATCTATGTTTTATTTATCCTTTTATATCCTGTTATTTCAAACCAAACCCAGTTTATAATTATTAGTTTTTTATTGGGGTTAAGCCTTGATTTTTTTAGCGACAGTGGTGGGATTCACGCTGCTGCCTGTGTTACGGCTGCTTATGTAAGACCTTTTCTCCTCAAGTTTGCATTTGGTGTGAGTTATGAATACAATACCGTTAAAGTGAGCAACACACAATTTGGCAGCAGACTGCTCTATTTTACCCTTCTCATTTTGATTCATCACTTGGTTTTGTTCTCTTTGGAAATTTTTAATATGAACAACACACTTTTCATTCTAAAATCTGCGTTATTTTCAAGTATATTCACTATACTTCTCTGTATGATAATTATGGTACTCTTTAGCAGAAAGAAATGATGAGGAAAATACTACTCTATTCTATTGTAATTTTAGTTGGTTTACTATTCTCGGCACGGCTCCTCTACCTTCAGGTGTTTGATGACTCCTTAAAGCTTGACTCTGAACTAAACGCTGTAACGAAAGTATATGATTACCCGCAACGAGGCTATATCTATGACAGAAAGGGGGAGTTGTTAGTTTCAAACCAGCCTTCTTATGATGTGATGGTTATTCCCAAAGACATTAAAAGCCTAGATACACTTGAGTTTTGCAACCTGATTAATATTTCAAAAGAAAACCTGGAACGCATTTTAGAAAAAGCTAAAATATATTCTCCCAGATTGCCTTCAGTAGTTCTGCCTCAATTGACAAAGAATGAATATGCCCATCTCCAGGAAAAAATGTACCGCTACCCAGGTTTTTATATTCAAAAACGGGCACTCAGGGATTATCACGTCACGCATTCGGCCAATGTCTTAGGATATATAGCTGAAGTAAATCAACGCATTATAGACAGAAACCCCTATTACCAAATGGGTGACCTTACCGGAATTACCGGAGTTGAAGCCCAATATGAAGAGATTTTAAGAGGTGTAAAAGGAGTGAAATACATTCAAAAAGACCGTTTCAATCGCGATATAGGCCCGTATCAGGAAGGTATCTTTGATACGCTTCCCAAACAAGGAAAAGATATCAACCTCTCTATAGATAACACTCTGCAGGCTTATGGTGAATTATTGATGAAGAATAAACGTGGCGGGATTGTCGCTATAGAGCCTGAAACAGGTGAAATTTTAGCTTTGGTAACGGCGCCTAATTATGATCCCGCCCTCTTGGTTGGAAGAAAAAGATCAAAACATTATACAGAACTTTATTATGACAGTATTGCAAAACCTCTATATGACCGGGGTCTTCTGGCTGAATACCCTCCCGGTTCCACCTTTAAAATTGTAAATGCACTCATTGCTTTGGAAGAAGGCGTTGTCGATACAGAGGATACTTTCAGGTGTAATAATGGTTTTAGTTATGGACGCAATGCTTTTATGGATTGCCACGCCCATCCCAGCCCTGTGGACTTAAACCTTGGCGTTTACGAATCCTGTAATGCTTATTTTGTAAACGTTTACAGGCGCACAATTGATAAATATGATACTCCACAAGAAGGTGTTGACAAATGGGTACAACATTTGCAAAGCTTTGGCTTGGGTGATTTTCTGGGAAATGATTTGCCTGTGGGAAGACCCGGTAAAGTACCTACTTCAGAATATTATAACAAAATATATGACTACCCTACCCGAAAGTGGTTCAGTTCTGCAATCGTTTCTAATGGCATAGGCCAGGGAGAAGTAATTACCACACCCATACAGCTGGCCAATATGACTGCCGCCATTGCCAACAGGGGCTATTATTATACACCCCATATCTTGAAAGAAGTTGAGGGAAGTCCCATAAAAGACTCTGCTTACACTGTTCGGAAATACACTACGGTTTCCCCGGATCATTTTGAGCCCGTTATTGAAGGGATGTTTGATGTTTACAACAAAGGAACCGCCAAGTATCTCCAAATACCCGGTATTGAAATCTGCGGCAAAACCGGAACAGCGGAAAATTTTACCCGCATTGACGGAGAACGTGTTCAACTTACAGATCATTCTATTTTTATTGCTTTTGCACCAAAGGACAACCCAAAGATAGCCATTGCTGTTTTTGTCGAAAATGGGTACTGGGGCGGCAGGTATGCCGGAAGGATTGCAGGGCTTATGATTGAAAAATACCTGCGTGGGGAAATCACCCGAAAAGACATGGAAGACTGGATTTTGACACATAGTTTAGAGGAGGAATATGCAAAACCACTAAGCGGCGAACCCTTTAGAATCAATCAATAATGCAAACAGGTAAAGGCATTGGTAAATTTGACTGGACGACCATATTGCTATATATCGCCCTGGTAGCCTTTGGGTGGGTCAATATTTACTCTGCTTCCCTGTCTGATGCTGCTGTAGCTTTTTTTGATTTTCAGAATATTCACAGCAAACAATTGGTATGGATAGGGATGAGTGTGGTGTTGATATTGTTCATCCTTGGTGTTGATTCTAAGTTTTATGAACGCTTTTCAAGTATTATATACCTTGTAGGCATTCTTTCGCTGCTTGGTTTATTTGTATTTGGAAGCACGATTGCCGGACAAACTGCCTGGTATGCCTTTGGAGGCGTGAGTATACAGCCCGGCGAATTTGTCAAGGCAGCAACAGCTTTAGCCATGGCAAAATACCTCAGTGACATACAAACCAATATTAACACCTTTAAAGACCAGTTAAAAGCTTTTCTCATTATTGGTATACCCATTGTATTAATATTACTGCAACCTGATCCCGGCAGTGCTCTTATCTATTTTGCTTTTATTTTTCCGATGTATCGGGAAGGGATGCATTTTATTTATTTGCTTTTAGGCTTTTTTATTGCTTTTCTCTTCGTACTTACATTGGCGTTTGGAGTACCCTTTGTCATAATAAGCGTGGTTTTGATTGCTGTTGTTTTGTTTTTTAGAAACAGAAAAAAGAAACCAAACCTGCTTAAGTATATCGTAATTTCCGGTGCTTGCGTTGCCTTTTCACTGTCTGTGAATTATGTTTTTGAAAACGTTTTTAAACAGCACCACAGAGATCGTTTTAATATAGTGCTTGGGAGAGAGGTTGATACTAAAGGAGTGGGTTATAACACTAATCAAAGTGAAATTGCCATTGGCAGTGGCGGATGGACAGGGAAAGGCTGGACTGAGGGCACACAAACCAAAGGCAGTTTTGTGCCCGAGCAACACACAGATTATATCTTTAGTACGGTGGGGGAAGAATGGGGCTTTGTGGGCAGTTTTATAGTTGTGTTGCTTTTTGTTTTGCTGATTACCCGGATACTTCAACTTGCCGAAAAGCAAAAGTCAACCTTCAGCAGGGTGTATGGTTATAGTGTGGCATCGATCATCTTTGTACACTTTTTTGTAAACATCAGTATGGTTATCGGTTTGTTCCCAACAGTGGGTATACCCTTGCCATTCTTGAGTTATGGAGGCTCGGGGCTTTGGGGTTTTACAGTGTTGTTGTTTATTTTCTTAAGGCTGGATAGTCAAAAGCATATTCACGGCTAAGTGTGTGCTTTGTTTCTTTTTTTCTCATTTCTAAGATTTCACATCCATGGCGTCCCGCAGGGCATTCCCAATTAACATAAAGGCCATTACCAAACTCATAATAGCAAGCCCCGGTATGACAGCAAGATAAGCTTTCCCCAAGATTATATAAGAATAATGGTCTTTAATCATGGCGCCCCAGCTGGGCATGGGCGGTTGTGCTCCAATGCCCAAAAAACTTAAACCGCTTTCAATTAGAATAGCTCCCGCAAAATTTGCTGCTGATATGACAATTACAGGTGCCATCACATTAGGAAGAATGTGCTTGCTTACAATTCTGAAATTTCTGTATCCCAAGGCACGTGCCGCGGTAACATATTGCATTTGCTTCAAACCCATTACCTGACCCCGAACTACCCTGGCAACTTCAACCCACATGGTTAAACCCACAGCAATAAATACCTGCCAAAAGCCTTTCCCAAGGGCCAGTGTGATGGCAATCACGAGAAGCAGTGTTGGGATAGACCAGGTTACATTGATGAGCCACATAATGGCTGCATCTATTTTTCCGCCGTAATAACCGGCTATTGCACCCAGAGAGATTCCGATGAGCAAGGAAATAAAGACCGCTATAAAACCTATAGAGAGTGAAATGCGGATGCCTACAAGCATGCGGCTAAGCAAGTCCCTACCATATTTGTCAGTACCTAAAATAAATTCTTGATTATGAATGTATTTTGAAGGTATTTCGCTTGCACTATCTGCTTTCGGAAAGGCTGATAACGAAAATTCTTTTGCCGGGCCGGGCATATCTCCATCGACATACTCCTCTATCCTGATGCCCTCATCGATAAGCTCAAAACTGCTAATGGGAATGGTGGTATCTGTATTTTCCTTTCCAAAGAAAAAATCCTGAAAATGGTTTTGTGTTTTTTTAATGGGCGAAGGCACTGTCAATAGAGCCACTTCAAATCCGGGAGATTTTGAGTGAATGGAAAGGTGCATTTGATTTGCATTCCTGGAATCATCAGGGGCCAAAGCATATGCGAAAATCGCAACCAAAGCACACGCACACAAAAAGCAAAAACTAAAAACGCCCCAAAAGTTTTTTTTGAACTTTTGGAGCGCTAGTCTTGTTAGAGATGTTGTTTTATTGCTCATTCAGCAATTTAATCTTTTATGTTAGCAACTTTACCTTTTTTTAAGTTGTTTAATTTTAAATCCTCAAGCACATGAACGGCTTCTTCTACATAGACATCCTGCCCTAAGTTTTTATGCCAGCGGTTTCTTTTTTCAGCTAAAGTAGAATCAAGTGCTTTCATATCACTTTCCTTAACGTGTGAGCTGAATTTAAGCTGGTTTTCATACTCAGATAAAGATTCAAACTCTTTTGATTTTTCTTTGTTTTGTTCAATGTCTGCAATGTATTTCTCATAGTTTAAGGGAACGATGTTATTATCCCTGCGTTCTTTGATCCATCTTGCCTGTTTTTCTATGGTCTTCAATTGTTCACTATCTGCCATTCGGGCTTTACTGTTTGCAATGGTTTCTTCAAAATCAATATAACCATCCCAGGATGAATAATTTGCAGGAGCAATTTTATCATATGGTAACGGGTTTTCATAATCACGTTCACCCACATCAATGAAACTGTATCGATCCGGGACTACTACATCGCTTTTTACACCTTCAAGCTGTGTAGAACCACCATTAACCCTGTAAAATTTCTGTGTGGTTACTTTAAGGGCACCTAAATCACCATGCTCATTGTTTCGCATCCAGCGGTTTAAATCAATAACATTCTGCACCGTTCCTTTACCATAGGTCTGCTTGCTTCCAATAACAATAGCTCTTTTATAATCCTGCATTGCCGCAGCCAGAATTTCTGAAGCTGAAGCCGAAATTTCGTTTACCAAAATAACCAGAGGACCATCCCATTCTATGTTTTTATCTTTGTCTTCAAGCACGTCAATATCCCCGTTTCCGGAAGCAACCTGAACTATGGGGCCTTTTTCAATAAACAAACCGGCAATATCAATTGCGGTTTTTAAAGAACCTCCGCCATTGTTTCTAAGGTCCAAGACCAATCCTTCCATGCCCTCTTCCTTGAGCCTTATAACTTCTTCCTTAACGTCACTGGCAGCATTTCTGGCTTTATAATCTTGCATGTCAAAGTAGAAGCGCGGCAACTCTATAATTCCAAAAGTGCGGTTTTCAGTATCGATTACTGCAGATTTAGCATAAGTTTCTTCAAGTTCCACTACGTCACGGGTAAGGGTTATATCCTGAAAAGTTCCATCTACTTTCTTAACTGTTAAAGTTACCTGGGTTCCTTTTGCACCTTTGATAAGTCCCACTGCATCATCAAGACGCATCCCGCCAATACTGACAGACTCGGTTTCATCTTCTTGTCTAACGCGTGTGATCAAATCGCCCACCTCAAGTTCTTCACTTCTCCAGGCAGGACCGCCACTGATAATCTCAACAATTTTGACCGTCTCGCGCTGCTTTTGCAATCTTGCTCCAATTCCTTCCAACTTCCCGGACATTGCCACATCAAACCTGTCCTTGTCCTGTGGAGCAAGATAATTTGTATGGGGATCAAACTGTTCAACAATTGCATTGACGTATATTGAGAAATAATCTTCCCTTTTTAAATCATCAATAAACGAATAGTAATCTTCCAGTGATGACAATGTAGATTCCCTGGCTTCAATTTCCAATTCTGAATCTGATTTGGGAGTAAAGTCCTCATCTGCACCTACTTTAGATTCAGATGAAGAAAATGCATCTTCATTATTTGTCATTGATTCAGATTCAGAAGCTGAATCCTCGTCTTCTTTTGTTGGACCTTCCAGTTTGAAGCGTTGTTCCTCTTTCAGGTCATAAAATGTAGAGATGGTTGAGAATTTAAGTTGTTGTTTCCACCTTTG
>JBBDVI010000071.1:0-7511 GCA_040903465.1 Flavobacteriaceae bacterium | reverse complement strand
TATGGCCTTTTTCTTCGGCTTCTGAAATGGTAGCACCATCGGGCTGCCTGCAGATGCTGGAATGCATCCAGGGTTCGTGTGAAACCACGACTTCCCCGTCTTTGGTGACCACCACATCGAGTTCCATGGTGTTGACGCCCACGGCAAAGGCTTTTAAAAAGGCCTGCAGGGTATTTTCGGGCGCCAGCCCCCGTGCACCGCGATGCCCTTGCAGGTCAAAGTGGTAGCCGCTCCGGGTATAAGTGCTGTCTCGTTGCTGCTGCTTGTTGTGTTGGGCGGTGGCCATACTGGTGGTAAACATAATAATATAAATATAGTTAATAAAACGTTTTGCTGTGTACATACTTTTCAAGGAAAACCGGCATCCAAGAGGACACCGAAATTGGGTTTCAAAGTACAAAGAAAACACCCACCGCTTTTTAAGGGATGATTATAAAAATGTAAAGTTATGGCTATGGCGGTTGCTATGGGAAGCTCCCCTGCCCCTTTGGTAAAGGCGTTGCTGCGGCTGGGCAAACACGGGATGCACCCCCGGAAATAAAAAAAACCACCCGGCAGCAGCAAGCGCTCATGCGGGTGGTTTTGTAGGGTGTTTATAAAGTGCTGTTAAGCATGCAACGGCCTGTCATCGGTAGCAGCGAGGGCGGCTTCCTTGACGGCTTCTGCATAAGTGGGGTGTGCGTGGCTCATGCGGGCAATGTCTTCAGCGCTCGCACGGAACTCCATCGCCACAACGGCCTCTGCAATAAGGTCGGCCACACGGGCACCTACCATATGCACGCCCAAGACTTCATCAGTCTTCTTGTCGGCAAGTATTTTTACAAAGCCGTCTGTATCACCACTGGCACGTGAACGCCCCAGGGCACGCATCGAGAACTGGCCTGATTTGTATTCCACTTTGGCCTCTTTAAGCTCTTCTTCGGTTTTACCCACAGAGGCTACTTCGGGCCAGGTATAAACCACACCGGGTATGAGGTTGTAGTCAATATGCGGCTTTTGACCGGCAATGGTTTCGGCGACAAACACGCCTTCTTCCTCGGCTTTGTGTGCTAGCATGGCACCACGCACCACATCACCGATGGCATAAATGTTTTTGATATTGGTTTGCAGGTGGTCATTGACTTCCACCATACCGCGTTCTGATATTTTCACGCCGGCCTTGTCTGCTTCGAGCCCGTCTGTAAAAGGCCTTCTTCCCACAGAGACCAGGCAGTAATCACCGGTAAAGGTAACGTCCTTGTCGTTCTTATCCTTGGCGGTCACGGTCACTTCTTTTCCCTTAACGGAAACACCGTTGACCTTATGCGACAGGTTAAATTTAACGCCTTGTTTTTTCATGACTTTGGTAAGCTCCTTGCTTTGGGCGCTGTCCATCGTGGGCAGGATGCGGTCCATATACTCCACTACGGTCACCTCAGCTCCCAGACGGCGGTACACCTGACCCAGCTCCAGCCCAATCACTCCCCCGCCAATGACGATCATATGCTTGGGGACTTCCTTTAGCGAAAGCGCCTCAGTGGAAGTAATAATGCGTTTTTTATCTATTTTAATAAACGGAAGCGATGCCGGTTTGGACCCCGTGGCAATGATGGTATTCTTTGCTTCGAGGGTTTCGGTCTTGCCGTCATTTTTCTTGATGTTGATATGGGTGGCGTCTTTAAACGAACCCAAACCTTCATAGACATCCACCTTGTTTTTGTCCATCAGATAGGTAATTCCTTTGGTATTCTGGTCCACAACATCCTGCTTGCGCTCAATCATACGCTTAAAGTTCAGCTTGATGTCGCCGGGAATGTCGATGCCGTGGTCTTCAAAGTGTTTCATTGCATCCTCATAATGATGTGAAGAATCCAGCAGGGCTTTTGAAGGGATACAGCCCACGTTAAGGCAGGTGCCCCCCAATGTGGAATATTTTTCTATGATGGCGGTTTTCATGCCCAGCTGTGCACAGCGAATGGCTGCAACATAACCCCCGGGCCCGGAACCAATGATGGCGACGTCGTATGTATTCATGGAGTATGGTTTTGATTACGGGTGCAAAAGTACAAATATCCTGATAGAATTGGTATAAAAAGCGGGGATAAAATAGACTTTTTTGGAGGGTGACAAGGCTATCAAATCACTCTGTCGCAAGGGTGAGCCGTCTCAGACCCTAAGTGCGGTTTCGCACTTCACCTCGTTGATACTAAACGAGCTATGGGTGCTGCCAATGTGCTGCAACGTGGTGAGTTTGGTCACCATAAATTCCCGGAATGACGGCATGTCCTTCACCAAAATCTTGAGCAGGTAATCATACTCCCCGCTGATGTGGTAGCACTCCATCACCTCGCTGAGTGCCATCACTTCGTTTTCAAATTTGGTGAGGTATTCTTTGGTATGCTGCACGAGTTTGATCTGGCAAAACACCAGAAAGGCCTTGTCCACTTTCTCCTTGTCAATCACAGCCACATAGCCCTTGATGATACCGGTTTTCTCGAGCTTTTTGATGCGCTCATATACTGCGGTGACTGACAGGTTGAGATGCAACGAAAGTTCTTTGGTGGTTTGCTTGCTGTTTTCCTGAAGCAGTTTCAGGAGCTTTTTGTCAAGGGAATCAATAGCAGCCATACGGATATATTTTCTATGGTTATGGTGTTCAAAAACAAAACTAACCAAATAAAAACTACCAGACAGCCTTTTAACAGATTAATAAACTGTATATGACAAAAATCATTGACTTTGATACAGGTGTTCCTTAAGTTTGGTGGATTAAAACAAGTAATAATCATTTAAAATATATTTCTGTTTTCACGGAAACCTTACTATGGCATTTAAACCCGCAAACAACATTCAGGATTTACAGTACTTTGGCGAATTTGGAGGTGTAAACCCTTCCATCTCAGATTCCTCTACATATACCTTTCTTTCGGCCAAAACGATGTTTGACACCTTTGAAGGCAACGCAGACGGTTGTTATTTATATTCGCGTCACTCCTCCCCTTCCAACTTGTATTTGGGTCAGGCCCTTGCCGCAATGGAAGGCACCGAAGCCGCCAATGTAGCCGCTACCGGTATGGGAGCCATCACCCCGGTGATTATGCAACTGTGCGGAGCCGGTGACCACGTGGTATCCAGCAGAACCATCTATGGCGGAACCTATGCGTTTCTAAAGAATTTTATACCCCGCTTTCAGGTGAATACCAGTTTCGTAAACATCACCAAGCTTGACGAAGTGGAAGCTGCCATCACACCCAAAACCAAAATACTTTACTGCGAGACCGTGAGCAATCCCTTACTTGAGGTGGCAGATATACCCGGACTGGCAAAACTTGCCAGGAAGCATAACTTACAATTGGTGGTTGACAATACCTTCTCGCCCCTTTCGGTTTCACCGGCGCAACTGGGGGCAGATATCGTTATCCACAGCCTCACCAAGTTCATCAACGGAAGCAGCGACACTATGGGTGGCGTGGTATGCGGAACCCAGGAGCTTATTGACAACCTGCGAAGTGTAAACGATGGCGCGAGTATGCTGTTGGGTGCTTCTATGGACAGCCTGCGGGCCGCTTCCATTCTAAAAAATATGCGCACGCTGCACATCAGGATGAAACAACACAGCCACAACGCGATGTACCTTGCAGAGCGTTTTGAAAAAGACGGAATCAAAACCGTCTATCCCGGATTGCCCTCACACCCCAGCCACGACTTGTTCACCTCCATGATGCACGAGGAGTATGGCTATGGCGGGATGCTCACCATAGATGTGGGCTCGATTGACAAAGCCAACGAATTGATGGAGATGATGCAGAAAGAAAACATTGGCTATCTGGCGGTGAGTTTAGGGTTTTACAAAACCCTGTTCAGCGCACCGGGAAGTTCGACCTCATCAGAAATCCCTGAAGACGAACAAGCGGAAATGGGCTTAACCGATGGGTTGATTAGATTCTCTATTGGTTTGGACAACGACATTGAACGCACCTATGAGGAAATGAAGAAATGCATGAAGGCCGTTGGGGTCCTTTATTCTTTTGTTTCATAGTTTTTAGTACGGGGCGGGATTTGAAATAGCACTAATAAGTTGGGAAACCAGATGTGCCCCAGCCCTAAAGGGTGTCTGATTTTCCTCGATTTCGCCCTTTAGGGGCGGCGCAAAAAATCGAAGAAAATCTACAAAATAAAATTTTATCCAGTACTCAAATAGTAGTTAGCCAAAAAAGGCTTTTGATATAATGTCAAAAGCCTTTTTCTTATGCGGTATTCTAAAACGGGTCCTAGTCTTCTTTTACCAGTTCGATGGTAAAGTTGGTCCCGTGCGGCATCACCCTGATATTGTTATCTGATGTATCTGAATAGAGGTACAATTGCTCTGAGGCATCGAGCTGTACAAGCTTGGTTGCGGAAACGGTGAGGACCTGCCCGTTGCTTAACGTAGTAAAAGTACTGGAACCGGGAACAATATTGGTATTCCCCCCGATGCCTAAATAAAACTTCGGATTGGAATTACCGCCGCTCGTCTTTTGCACGGTCACTGTATAGGAAACCCTGTACACACCGGCTATTACTGCCTCAAAGCTATTACTGTTTGCATTGATTCCTTCAGCAAAAGCGGTTACGCCAAACTCAATGGGATTGTTTTGATCGAGCGCGGAAGACGCAGCTGTTTTGTAGATCTCGGCATAGCGCTTGATCTCTTCACCGCTCAAAGATCCTGCCTCACATTCATCATTATTTAACACATTCCAGTCTGAGCCGGTGTAGAAATAAAAGCCTTCATTGGCACCATCGTTAGCGGCATCTGTATTCCATACCATAAGGGACTTGACAGGGTTTGTGATGACGTTTGAGGTGGAGGGGTCTCCGAGGTCAACTCGGGGAATAAGAATTCCTTTATCAGTTGCGGAAATATCCAGTATACTGGAGGGGTCTGGGGTAACGGTTCCAATGCCTACTTGGGCGTAAGAAAAACCTACGCACAGAAAAGCTATGAAACCAATGTAGTAATTTTTCATCTCATATAGGGTTAAGAGTGATAAATTTGGGTTTCAATGCTGAATGTTAAACTAAGGCTACAAACAGCACTACCAAAGTATATAATTACAGATTAAATGCATATAATATCGCTAAAACACACTGAATCAGCGGTTTTAGCGAATCTTCTGTTTGTGCGAAAATTCTTCAATGGTTGTTTTAGGCACTAAAAAAGGGCTCTTCAAATAAATAGAAATACAGGGTTAAAGCGGCTTCATTATAAACAAATACTATGTAGATGGAGCTTTCAATCAAAACAATAGTTTTAGGTTGTGATATCCAATAGCGCTTACAAGCTGTGATATTTTCAAAATTTTAAGCGGTTCTTGCACATTTATATGTAAAGTTGTAACATTACGCATCAAAACCAGCCACGATGAAAGATAAAAGTAACGTCGATGTAAAAACGAACGTCCATTCCAACAAAGAATTGAATATCTGGGAAGCACTTATTCCTGTCATTGCCTTGATTGGCATGCTTTTTTACAACGTTTTTTATGCTTTTGGAGATGATGCCCTGAGTGGCAGTAATCAGTTTATCTTGTTGCTGGGCGGTGCCATCGCAGCCATTGTAGGCTTCTATAACAAGGTGAAGATAGACACAATGATGGAAGCCGTGGCCGAGAATGTCAAGTCAACCACCACCGCCATACTCATCCTGCTCATGGTGGGCGCCCTTGCCGGTACCTGGATGGTGAGCGGTATCATCCCAACGATGATTTATTATGGGATGCAGGTGTTAAGCCCCGCCATTTTCTTGGCTTCTTGTGTGATTATTTGTTGCGTAATTTCGATTGCCACAGGGAGCAGTTGGACAACATCAGCCACAGTGGGTATTGCTTTGATTGGCATTGCCAGTGCGCTGGATATCTCCCTGGGGATGACCGCGGGTGCTATCTTATCAGGTGCTTATTTTGGGGATAAGCTTTCGCCTTTAAGCGATACCACTAACCTCGCCCCTGCCATGGCCGGGACCGACCTTTTTACGCACATCAGATACATGACCCTTACTACTGTGCCCACCATTATCATCACCATTATTGTTTTTATTATCATAGGACTGAACATCAGCACCACCGGGGCTGTGGATACACAGGAGATATTGACTTCCATTGACGCTGCCTTTAACATCAACCCGGTACTCTTTGTGGTACCGCTGCTGGTAATTGTGTTGATCGTAAAAAAGACATCTCCTCTCGTGGCGCTGTTGGTTGGAACCTTGCTTGCCGCACTGGCAGCCCTTATTTATCAGCCGGAAATTGTTGCTTCTATAGGAGGTTCAGATACACTCACCTTTGAGAGTGGCTATAAAGGCGTGATGAATGCCATCACGGTAGACACTACCGTTGCTACAGATAATGAAACCCTGGCTGATTTGTTTTCAGCCGGTGGGATGAGCGGAATGCTGGGAACCATCTGGCTGATTATATGTGCGATGGTGTTTGGGGGTATTATGGATGCCATCGGGGCACTGAAAGTCATCACCCGTGCCCTGCTTAAAATGTTTCATACCACCTTCGGGCTTTTTGCCAGCACGGTTGCCAGTTGCCTGGCATTGAACCTAACGGCATCAGACCAATATCTTGCTATCGTAGTTCCGGGGAAGATGTTTTCAAAAGCCTATGAAGACAAAGGCCTTGCTCCGGAAAACCTCAGTAGGACACTGGAAGACTCCGGTACAGTAACTTCTGTTCTGATTCCATGGAACACCTGTGGTGCATATCACAGCGGCGTGCTGGGTGTGGGTGTGGGAGAGTATTTTGCTTATGCCATCTTCAACTGGCTGAGTCCGTTCACCACATTGTTTTTTGCAGCATTCAGCATCAAGATAAAAATGCTGACCGGTAAAGTTGCATAAGCTACTTCTTCAGTATTGGGATAATAACAGTAAATAATTTGTTTTAGCACTAAATAGCCGGAAAATCAGCTTTGCCCCGGCCCTAAAGGGAGTCTGATTTTCCTCGGTTTCTCCCTTTAGGGTGGGGAAACAAACCGAGGAAAATCCTGTGAAACTAAATGCTATCCACTCCCTATATTTTTGACTTTCAGAAGCTAACAAAAGCCAATAAACAGACTATCAATAAGCCTTATCTTTTAATAAGATTTTAGGATGAAATCCGATGGGGAAAGTGTGCTTTAGCCGTACCTTTGCACCAAGTTTAAAAACAACAAAAACAATAAAAAATTATGGCATTAGTAGGAAAACAATTTCCCAACATTGAAATAGATGCAATGGATGAAATGGGAGACACTTTCAAACTCAATATTCGCGAAGAAGCGATCAAAAACAAAAAAAAGGTATTGCTTTTCTGGTACCCAAAGGATTTCACCTTTGTATGTCCCACAGAGCTGCATGCTTTTCAGGAAGCCTTATCTAAATTTGAAGACAGGAACACAATGATCATAGGCGCATCCTGTGATACCCCTGAGGTGCATTTTGCCTGGTTAAACACACCAAAAAATGCCGGTGGTATTGAAGGCGTGACCTATCCTATCCTTTCTGA
>JBBDVI010000070.1:0-7661 GCA_040903465.1 Flavobacteriaceae bacterium | reverse complement strand
TATTGTTTGCATTCTGGGATTCATTCCCTGCTGCAAGCGTAAATTTGACTCCGTTTTGAGCGGCATTGATAATTGCGTTATCCAAAGCTACTGAGATGGGTCCTCCTAAGCTCATATTGGCTACATCGCCGTTTGACCCATTTGCTGCGATGAAGTCTACTCCTGCAATCACACCAGAGTAAGAACCGCTTCCGCGTCTATCCAGCACCTTTACAGGTACAACTGTAGCACCGGGGGCAACACCAATTACACCCACGTTATTGTTTTTTGCAGCAACTGTTCCTGCAACGTGTGTTCCGTGGCCGTTTAAATCATTTAAGCTATTCCCGTCCTGCCCGCTGGTAAATGCGTTAAAGCCTAAGGATGCATTTACATTCAGGTCCTCGTGAGTCAGATCAATCCCACTGTCTAAAATATAGGCAACATTCGTTCCGGTATAGTTTTGGGCTCCGTTCACTCTGGCAATCCCCCAAGGTGTTTCCTGGGTTGAATCACCTCCGTCTCCGCCACCGTCACCCGGATCACCATCATCAGGGTCACATGGACCTCCTTTTGGGGTTCCGCAGGGAGGGGCAAACATATATATCCTGTCTTGTTCAATTAAAGAAACGCGTTTGTCCTGTCGCAACGCTTCAACCTGATTGTCTGAAAGTTTAATTGTTGCTCCCATAACAGACTTACTGTATGTATGTACAAACTCAACTTCATTTAAATTCTTTTCAGTAAAAAGCTGACGTGCAAAATCATGTACCTGCCTCTTTGAAGATGCATAGTCCACAGCTGATTTTGCTCTGCTGGCTAGGCTCTCATCATTAAAAAGAATAATGTACTGACCGGGAATGACTTTTGCATCATCCATGGTAATCGACTCAATATCTTCTAAAGTATTCAACTCCTGAGTTTCTGACTCAAGTTCATTTGTAGAACAAGAAAGCAAAACCAGACCACTGCATAATAGAATCGCCGGAAGATTTAATTTAATCTTTATCATAATTAAAATTTTAGGTTACTAAATGAGTATAAATGTCCAGCCAATGTAAAAAATATTTTTTTCTATTTTGGGTTTTTATAACACTTACTTTAATTTTAACACTTACTTTTTGTCATTTATCCATTATTTTAATGGTTTTA
Source organism: Flavobacteriaceae bacterium (assembly GCA_040903465.1). GTDB lineage: Bacteria > Bacteroidota > Bacteroidia > Flavobacteriales > Flavobacteriaceae > Planktosalinus. The sequence goes on along the minus strand of JBBDVI010000070.1, from coordinate 6,530 downwards.
TCGAGTGTTTAATGAATGTGCCTTTCAAAGTATACTGGCGTTGAAAGGGTTTTAAAAATCACTAAAAGGAATTTATTATCTTCACAAAAACACATATCAATATGCCATTAGTATCTCCTCTTCCCCCCAATCACAACAAAGAAACCCAAGAGCTTGCCTCTTTTTTTAATGAGACGTTAGGCTTTTGCCCCAATTCGGTGTTGACCATGCAGCATCGACCGGCGATTTCAAAAGCCTTTATCAACCTCAACAAAGCCGTGATGGCCAATGAAGGCCGGGTGACTTCTGCCTTAAAGCGTATGATTGCCTGGGTGAGCAGCAATGCCACCGGCTGTAGATATTGTCAGGCACACGCCATCAGGGCCGCAGAGCGCTATGGCGCCGAACAGGTGCAGCTGGACAACATCTGGGAGTATCGCGCCCACCCTGCCTTTTCAGAGGCTGAGCGGGCCGCGCTGGACTTCTCGCTGGCAGCTTCTCAAGTCCCGAATGCAGTTGATGATAGCATTAAACAACGGCTTTATGAACATTGGACCGAAGGCGAAATAGTAGAGATGCTGGGCGTTATCTCACTCTTTGGCTACCTCAACCGCTAGAATGACTCTATGGGCACCAGCATTGAGAAGGGCGCTGTGGAGAGTGGCGAAAAGTATCTGGGCAAACACGGCTGGGAAACCGGAAAACACCGTTAAATCAAGCATTGAACCCTTTCGCTTAACAACGGAACCACTTCAAATTCAAACCAGGGGTTCTTCCGCAACCAAAGGGTATTTCTGGGTGAAGGGTGTGGCGTGGGGATGTATTCCGGAAGGAAGTCTTCATAATTTTTCACGGTTTCGGTGAGTGTTTTATAATGTCTGCCTTTTAAATAATATCGCTGTGCATATTGCCCAATGAGTAAGGTCAGTTCGATATTGGGCAATTCGCTGAGCACTTTGCGGTGCCAGTTGGGCGCACATTCAGGGCGGGGCGGCAAATCACCGGATTTGCCCCTGCCGGGATAGCAAAAGCCCATCGGCACGATGGCAAATTTTGTGGGGTCATAGAAGGTGTCGCGGCTTACTTGCAACCAGCTACGAAGCCGGTCGCCGCTTTGGTCGTTCCACGGGATGCCGGTATTATGCACTTTTGTGCCGGGAGCCTGACCCACCACAAGGATTTTCGCATCCCGATGGGCAGTCAATACAGGACGGGGACCCAACGGCAAATGCTCTGCACAGATGGTACAGTTTCTTATTTCGTGAAGTAATTTTTTCATTGTTAGCTGTCCTTTCCGGCAAGGATGACTACAATCTCGCCTTTTGGGGGTTTCGCTGTATAATGCTCGAGGACTTCTTTGATGCTTCCGCGAATGGTCTCTTCGTGTAACTTTGAAATTTCACGGGACACGGATACTCTTCGGTCTTCGCCAAAGTATTCTGCAAAATGTGCAAGGGTTTTCAGAAGCTTATGAGGCGACTCATAGAAAACCATGGTGCGGGTTTCTTCGGCTAGGGCCAGCAAACGGGTTTGGCGTCCCTTCTTGACGGGCAGGAATCCTTCAAACACAAATTTATCATTGGGCAGGCCACTGTTGACCAATGCGGGGACAAAAGCTGTGGCGCCGGGGAGGCAGTCTACCTCTATACCTGCTTCAATACAGGCGCGGGTGAGCAAAAACCCCGGGTCGCTGATGGCGGGTGTGCCGGCGTCGCTTATGAGGGCGATGCTTTTACCGGCTTTGATTTGGCTCACAATGTTATCAACAGTTTTATGCTCGTTATGCATATGGTGGGAGTGCATCTGCGTGCCGATTTCAAAATGCTTAAGGAGTTTGCCGCTGGTGCGGGTGTCTTCGGCTAAAATAAGGTCAACTTCTTTTAAGACACGGATGGCCCGAAACGTCATGTCTTCAAGGTTGCCGATGGGCGTGGGAACGAGATAAAGCTTTGACATCATCAATCAAACCGTTTTTCAATCAACAACATAAACCTTTCTACAAAAGGCTCTTTTCCCTCCCAGTTATAATCAGGCTTCACCTGGTTTTCCACAAACTGCTGCACTTCTGAAAAGCGGTCTATGGTGGTTATTTGAGAAACCACGCGGTTGTAATCATCCACATTGTTGTTGAACAGGTGTTTTGTAAACGCCAGTCGATCGTTGAGACCTATTTTTAAATCTTTGACAAGCTTTTCATTAAGGGATCTTGGCTTTTTAGTTTCATTATGCCTGGAAGTCTCTTCCGGTTTGCTTTCGGTTGATGTTGGAGGCTGATTTTCTGCATTTTTCCTTTCAAAAGTGGGCATTTGCTGATATTGTGACGCAAACTTTTCCAGCTCGTTTTCTTGGGGTTTTTTGGGTACCAACAACTCATCGAGGATATCATCCAGCCTTTGGGTTTCTTTAGGCATTTGAGCTACGATATCCTTTATTTTTTCAATAAGCGGCTCTGCCAGGTTATCTGCGTGGGTGGGTTGTTCTACCGGCACGGGGTCTTCTGTTTCATTGTTTGTAAATGTTGAAGAGTCCATGGCTTTTGGCACAGGACTTATGGCGTCCATGCTAATATTTTTCTCTAGATACAACTGAACCGTAATGGCATCATAGAGTTCCCTTGTTTTTTCCTGCAGGTTTTCCAACCCGGAAAAATTATTTTTATCTAAAATCTCTTTAGCGAGCTGCTTTAATTGCTCCTCAAGCTTCTTCTTCATAACTTTTATAATTTATTTCGGTAGCGCGTCTTGTTTTTTATAAATTTACGTTTCCGTAATATAACGGTTTTGGAATTAAATTTCGCATTGAAAAGTACAAAATGTTTCTCGAAAATACAGTAAATCACAAAGAGCAATTTGGTTGGATAGAGGTTATCTGCGGTTCTATGTTTTCCGGCAAGACCGAAGAACTCATCCGCCGGCTCAAGCGCGCCCAGTTTGCAAAGCAACGGGTTGAGATCTTCAAGCCGGCCCTTGACGTGCGCTATGATGACGAAATGGTGGTTTCACACGATAGTAATGAGATTCGTTCCACACCGGTTCCTGCGGCGGCAAACATCCCCATCCTGGCAGATAATTGTGATGTGGTGGGTATCGATGAGGCCCAATTTTTTGATGATGAAATCATAAAAGTTTGCAACGATCTCGCCAACCGCGGTGTAAGAGTAATCGTTGCCGGCCTCGATATGGATTTTAAAGGGAATCCTTTTGGGCCTATGCCTGCATTGATGGCAACGGCAGAATATGTTACTAAAGTACATGCCGTCTGTACACGCACGGGAAATCTGGCGCAGTACAGTTTCAGAAAATCACAGGATGACAGGCTGGTCATGCTAGGTGAAACGGAAGAGTATGAACCCCTGAGCCGCGCAGCCTTTTACAAAGCCATGCTGAATGAGAAAATAAAGAAAATGAACGTAAACGACCCGCAGCAGGTTCCTACAAAAAAATCCTCCTGAATTGTATGCCCAAAGCCACTGAAACCACATTAGAAATCAACCTGAGTGCTTTGGCGCACAACTATCGTTACCTCACTTCAAAGCTTCAAAAAGATACTAAATTTATGGCGGTCATCAAGGCCTTTGCCTATGGTAGCGATAGTGTTATGATGGCAAATAAGCTCGCTGCTCTGGGTGCTGACTATTTTGCGGTGGCCTATGCTTCAGAAGGGGTTGCCTTACGGGATGGTGGTGTTACAACACCTGTGCTTGTACTGCACCCGCAGACCGTTAATTTTGACAAGATTGTGAACCGTTGCCTCGAGCCCGGTATCTACTCACCTTTAATGCTAGAGCGTTTTATCGCTTTCGCGGAAGCGGAAAATTTAACAAATTATCCCATCCATATAAAATTTAATACCGGTATGAACCGTATTGGTTTTAGCCCTTCAGAAGTAAGTATCATTATCAAAGCGCTAACCAAAACCGAAGCTGTAAAGGTGAAATCCATCTTTTCGCACCTGGCGGCCAGTGAGGACCGGGAAAACAGATTGTTTGCTGAGGGACAAATAGAAAAGTTCAGGAAGGCCTCTGATGCGTTGATTGAAGGTTTAGACTATACTCCTTTGCGGCATACTTTAAATACTTCCGGCATACTGAACTTTCCTGAAGCGCAATTTGATATGGTGAGAAGTGGGATAGGACTCTATGGTTTTGGCAATGATATAAAAGAAAATAAGAACCTGCGCCCCGTGGCCACTTTAAAAACTATTGTTTCACAGATTCATCATATTAAAAAGGGTAAAAGTGTGGGATATAATTTTGGGTTTGTTGCACAACAAGATACGAAAACAGCGACACTCCCCCTGGGTCACGCTGATGGAATCAGCAGGGCGTATGGAAAAGGAAAGGGGTTTGTAACCATTCAGGGGAAAAAGGCGCCTATGATAGGCAACATATGTATGGATATGCTCATGGTAGATATTACCGGCATTGACTGCGAAGAGGGCGATGAGGTAATTGTGTTTGGAGAAAACATAACTGCAGCTGATTTTGCCGCTTCAATTAATTCCATTTCCTATGAAATCATTACCTCTGTTTCGCAAAGAGTAAAAAGAATTGTTACAGAAGATAAAATTTAGTATTTTTATTTTTACTAACTATTAAGCCAAATAAAAATGCTAAAAGAATTTAGAAACTTTATCATGACCGGCAACGTGATTGATCTTGCTGTTGCGGTCATTCTGGCGGGTGCCATTGGGCTCGTTATCAACGGATTTGTAGCAGACATTATGATGCCCATTGTGGGTCATTTTGCAGGCGGTATGGCCTTTGCAGATTTAAGAATCATCCTCTCTGAGGCAGTAATTGCTGCAGATGGAACTGTCACAACCCCAGAAAATGCCATAAGATATGGTGCCTGGATTAATACATTAATCAACTTAATAATTGTTGGTTTTGTTTTGTTTATGATTGTCAAAGCATATAACAGAACCAAGAAAAAGAAAAAAGAAGAACCCGCTGCCCCAAAAGGCCCCACACAAGAAGAGTTGCTGGCAGAAATAAGGGATTTATTAAAGAAATAATACCGCTCACTATATATTCTAACTTAAGCCGCTCGTTTAAACCGGGCGGTTTTTTTTATTATAAAATTAACCGAAATACAATTGGATATATTTAAATTTGCCTGCAAAATCAGTTCTCTGGTTTTATTTGTTTAATCTATAAAAAGACCCCGCCTCCGCGGGCGATGAATATGAGAATAGCAGTCGTAGGTGCCACCGGAATGGTGGGAGAAGTAATGCTTAAAGTACTGGAGGAACGTAATTTTTCAATTTCTGAATTGATATTAGTGGCCTCAGAAAAATCTGTTGGTAAAAAATTGGTTTTTAAGGGCAAGGAGTATTCCGTTATGGGTCTGGAAGAAGCTGTTGCAGCAAAGCCTGACATTGCCCTTTTTTCTGCCGGAGGAGCAACTTCATTAGATTGGGCCCCAAAATTTGCAGAAGCAGGAACAACCGTGATTGATAATTCTTCTGCCTGGAGGATGGACCCTTCAGTAAAACTGATAGTGCCTGAAGTAAATGCTTCAACGTTAACACGAAAGGACAAAATCATTGCCAACCCAAATTGCTCGACCATTCAGATGGTGATGGTATTAAATCCTTTACACAAAAACTATGGTATCAAGCGGGTAATCGTCTCTACATATCAATCAATCACAGGCACCGGAGTCAAGGCTGTCCGGCAACTGGAATATGAAAGCAAAGGCGAAAAAGTGGAAATGGCCTATCCCTATCCCATCCATCAAAATGCCATTCCGCAGTGTGATGTTTTTGAGGATAACGGTTATACTAAAGAAGAGATGAAATTGGTGAGAGAAACCAAAAAAATCCTTAACGATGACAACATTGCTGTAACGGCTACCGCTATCAGAATTCCTGTAGTGGGCGGCCATAGCGAATCTGTAAATATTGAATTTGAAAAAGACTTTGACATCAGTGATATCCGTAAAATTTTACACGAAACTTCCGGAATTACAATTCAGGACAATCCCGATACAAACACCTACCCGATGCCCATTTATGCAAAAGGAAAAGACGATGTTTTTGTGGGAAGAATTAGAAGGGATGAATCCCAAAAGAACACTTTGAATATGTGGATTGTAAGCGACAACCTCAGAAAAGGTGCTGCTACAAATACCGTTCAAATAGCCGAATATCTAGTGAAAAACAACCTTGTTTGAGATAATTGATTGGCAGATGTTTATAAGTTTGTAATTTAATTTGGTTTTTCTATCTTTAACTATTCCTTTTTTTAAGATAACCAAAAAACCCGCCTTATTATGAACTCTACGTTTACCAAGATTCTTCGATTCCTTCTGGCCGCATTATTGATTGTTATTGGCTTGAATAAGTTTTTAAATTTCATTCCCACTCCCGAAATTCCTGAAGATGCTTCTGCCTTTATGGGCTCCTTAAAGGCAACCGGTTATGTGTTGCCTGTCTTGGGCGTTTTGGAAATACTCATCGGTTTATTTTTACTTTTCAATAAATGGGTTGCTTTTGCATTGCTGGCTTTGGTGCACATTTCTGAAAATATTTTGCTCTACCATTTGTTT
>JBBDVI010000069.1:0-7678 GCA_040903465.1 Flavobacteriaceae bacterium | reverse complement strand
TTAACCGCATTGATGCAGAATTGCACGGCTTGTTTGAATAGACTGCTTTAAGGCCATAGCCAGATAATTAACAATCCGGCTGTTATACATATTCCAAAAGCAATACCCACCCACTTAGCCAATTGCTTGGTGCCTAAAGTAGCTGCTAAAATGCCTTTAAAAAACAAATTGGAAAGTGACGCCAAAAGAATAAGCCGCCACCCGGTATCTGTTTCAAGACTCCCTTGTTTCATGATTTGTGAAAGCGACAACGTTATGGCATCAACGTCTGTAAGTCCACTTATTATGGCTACAACATAAAGGGCTTCATTTTCAAACTCTTCGTTTACAAAAGCGACTGCAAGCAAAATAACCCCATACAAAAGACCAAAAACAATTGCAGTTTTTAACTGAGCCGGGTTTTTAGGCTCAGGCATTTTATCTTCTTTTTTGCCTTTCTGTATCCTGTAAAACAAAAAAACACACAACAGTACAATCACAACAAATTCAATAGCAATGGGTGCTATTATCTCCGGAAGTCTTTCAGGGATGACCACCCCCATCTCGATGACAATCCGCACCAGGGCAATAGCAGAGGCGCCCACGATTACAAAAGCAGAGAGTTTATCGATATCTGCAGCGTCCTTTGTTTTTTTGGCATAACTCACTGTGGTGGCGGTACTGCTGATCAAGCCTCCCAAAATGGAATTGGAAAGCAGCCCCACCTTCTTCCCTAAAAATTTATAAATAAAATAGCCAATGACGCTTATTCCCACAATCAGGGTCACCATCAGCCAGATGTTCTGTGGATTGATGACATCAAGAGGGCCATAAGTCTCATTAGGGAGTATGGGAAGGATTACCAGCGAAATACCCGCAAAAGTCATGATTGCAGAAAGATCTTTGTCTTTTAATCTGTCAATGGCATTGTGCATTTTTTCTTTGGCATAAAGCAACACAGCCATCAACCCACCCACAATCACACCTATGGTCTGATCACCCATAACCAGATAGGCTCCAATTGAAAACATAAGCAGGGCGGCCACCTCAGTGGTTTGTCCTAAATCAGGTTCTGCTGCGTTTCTTTTAAGAACATTCCCGGCGACCAAAAAAGCTGCTATGGCTAATCCCAGGGCAGGAAGTATAAAGGGATTATCAAAATCACGGGTTAAAAACCCCGAAAAAACACCTAAGATTGCCAATAGCGAAAATGTGCGAACACCGGCCAGTTTATTGCCGGTCTTCTCTCGCTGCATTCCCACAAGAAGCCCTAAACCAAGGGCAATGGCCAGTGTTGTGATATCTTCATAGTTCATATCTTTCACTAAGGTACTATTTTAAATAAAAAATCCCCGCCGGTGGGGCAGGGATTTTTAAAAATATTAACAAAAGTGTTATTGCGCTTTAAATGCTTCAATTTCTTTTCTCACTTCTTCTTCTGTACCTGTAAACACTCTTTCTTCTTTTACTTCTTCACCGTTTATTGTGGTCACTGATGTCACATTTGCTGTCGTGATATCATCGTTTGAAGAAAACTCAACAGTGATTTGTTTCGTCACTCCTGTCATTCCTGCCGCTTGCTCATCAGTAAGCGTGGTGGCGGTTCCATCTTCTGAATAGACGACAACTTCACTCACGGTATTTCCGGCTTCAGCTTCACCTGTATGCCCTCCCAGTACAGGAGCAATAACAAGGCCTACCAAACAGGTTAACTTAATTAAAATGTTCATAGAGGGGCCTGAAGTATCTTTAAACGGGTCACCCACAGTATCACCGGTAACGGCAGCTTTATGGGCATCAGAGCCTTTGTATTCCATTTTACCGTTGATCATCACACCGGCTTCAAAAGATTTTTTGGCATTGTCCCACGCACCACCGGCGTTGTTCTGGAAAATAGCCCACATCACACCACTCACACACACGCCGGCCATATAACCTCCAAGAGGTTCTGCACCAAAAACCAACCCGATAAAAATGGGCGTAATAATAGTAATCAAGCCCGGTAAAATCATTTCTTTTAAGGCAGCATTGGTCGATATCGCCACACATTTTGCATATTCAGGAGTGGCAGTTCCTTCCATAATCCCGGGAATTTCCCTGAACTGGCGACGCACTTCCTGAACCATTTCCATCGCCGCTTTTCCAACAGATTGCATTGCCAAAGCAGAAAAAATTACAGGAATCATTCCACCAACAAACAACATCGCGAGGACGTCTGCTTTAAATATATTAATTCCGTCAATTCCGGTAAAGGTGACATAGGCAGCAAAAAGTGCCAGCGCCGTCAATGCTGCAGAAGCAATGGCAAAACCCTTTCCGGTCGCTGCAGTGGTATTCCCCACAGAGTCTAAAATATCTGTACGGGTTCTTACCTCTTTCGGTAAATCACTCATTTCGGCGATACCGCCGGCATTATCTGCAATAGGTCCAAAAGCGTCAATGGCCAATTGCATTCCTGTAGTAGCCATCATCGCTGAAGCTGCAAGTGCCACCCCGTAAAATCCGGCAAGTTCATAAGAACCGTAAATAGCGGCCGCAAATAAAATTACTGAAGCGAACGTAGATTTCATCCCCACTGCAAGACCTGCAATAATATTGGTTGCCGCTCCTGTGGAACTGTTTCTTACAATGTCCATCACCGGTTTTTTTCCTAAACTGGTGTAATATGCTGTTACAAATGAAATCAATGCACCCACCGCAAGACCGATACAAGCCGCATAGAAGACATTCATAGAAGGAATCATTTTAGCCGATGCTTCACCAAAAAAGCGCATTTGCATCGTTTCAGGCAACATCCAGTCTATTAAGAAATAACTCGCGATAAGGGTGAGTATGATGGATGACCAGTTTCCAATATCCAATGCTTTTTGAACCTGTGGCTCTTTGGCATTGTTATCTTTTATACTTACTAAAAAAGTTCCTATAATCGAAGCCAGAACTCCCACACCGGCAATAACCAGTGGTAATAAAATAGGGCCCATATTATTAAATACGTCAGTATGCTGAACAGTTTCAGACATATCCCTGATCACATAATTTCCAAGTACCATAGCCGCAAGAACAGTGGCCACATAACTACCAAAAAGATCCGCTCCCATACCGGCAACATCCCCTACGTTGTCTCCCACGTTATCAGCAATGGTAGCAGGGTTTCTCGGGTCATCTTCAGGAATTCCCGCTTCTACTTTACCCACAAGGTCAGCGCCTACATCGGCTGCTTTGGTATAAATACCACCTCCCACACGTGCAAAAAGTGCAATCGATTCAGCACCCAGTGAGAACCCTGCAAGGGCTTCAAGAACGATGGTCATTTTTGTATAGAAATCATAATTTTCAAGCCCCATAAACTGGCCCAGGAAAAACATAAAAAGTAAACTCAATCCAAGCACGGCAAGTCCGGCAACACCCAGACCCATAACCGTTCCGCCACCAAATGAAACTTTTAATGCCTGTGGCAAACTGGTTTTGGCTGCTTCGGCAGTGCGTGTATTGGCATCAGTGGCAATGCGCATCCCGATGTTTCCCGCCAACGCTGAAAAGAAAGCTCCGATGATAAATGCAGGAACAATCATCCAACTCGTCAAATCAACAAGAGTTGACACATAAAACAAAGCTGCTGAGGCAATTACCACAAAAATGGCAAGCAATCGGTATTCAGCATTCAAAAAGGCCAGAGCGCCTTCTTTTACACTTTTTGAAATGAATTGCATGCGGTCACTTCCGGGAGATTGTTTTTTTACCCAGCTCATTTTATAGAGCATGAACAAAAGCCCAAGAACAGAAAGTGCGATAGGCAGAAAAATTACATTTGATTCCATATGGTTGTTAATTAGATTAATTATAAAGCCGTGCAAAAGTAAGAAATTACAATAGAACAAAAAAAGCAATACTGTGAATAGTATTGCTTTTTACTTAACCTAAAACGTAACTTTAAAAACTTAACCAAAAATCTTTAAGCTTTATCCAAAGCAAAATAGGTCTTTTTATTTTCCGGTAAATCTGTAAAACGGTCTGTGCATTTATCGATAATGTCTCGGGCCTCATCAACATTTCCCCAGCCTCCAACATCAACTTTCTTGTTTTCAAGGTCTTTATAAACCTGAAAGAAATGCTCTATCTCTTTAATCAAATGCGGATTTATATCTGAAATATCATTGATTTTATCACCATTGGGATCACTCAAAGGCACACAGATTATTTTCTCATCAGGCCCCTTTTCATCAGCCATATGAAAAACGCCAATGGGCTTTACCTCTATAACACATCCCGGGAAGGTGGGCTCGGTAACCAGCACCAAAACGTCAAGAGGATCGCCGTCCAACGCAAGGGTTTCGGGAATAAAACCATAATCTGCAGGGTACATCATCGAGGAAAACAACATCCGGTCATACCTGATTTTTTTTAAATCAAAATCAAACTCATATTTGTTCCTGCTTCCTTTTGGAATTTCAACTAAAACGTCAAACTTTTTCAATTTTGCTGCACTCATAAATAAACCCTTTATTTTGGGGGTGCAAAAATACATATAAAAACAGATGTCAAGCAAGAAATGCCTGTAATATATGCAGATGATTTTTTTTTATTTCTGGAACGAACTAAATATTAATCCTTAATAATTTTATAGATAACTTTCTCACTACCTAACTCCAAGCTTACCATATAAATACCGGAAGATAGATTACTCATATCTATTGCTGTTTGCATTGCGCCATATGGTAAACTAGTGAGAAGCAATTTTCCCGTCAAATCATATACATTTATTGTTTCTATTTCCTGAGAAGCATTTATTGTCAACAATTCAGTAACTGGATTTGGATAGAACGTTATATTTTGTATCACTTCTTTGTTGACGTCGAGAGGTTCATTAATTGAAAAGGTAGTTGATTTAGTAATCCCCTTATAAGTTGCATCTACCGTCCACTCACTCCCTTCTGTAAATAAAGGGGGGTCTAAATCAATTTGAGTCCATACCGCCCCATAAGAATCATTGCCTTGTAAGGTTCTTTGAAATGTAAAAGAAGCGCCCTGGTCATCATACACCGAAAAATCTATTGTTTCCCCTGTCTGTTGTCCCCTGATATAAAGGATTAAAAGCATAGGGTCTGCAACATCAAAAGCGGTTTTTAAATACAGTGTTTCTATTTGTGGACACATATTAAAATCAGGGAGTGCACTATGTGTTAATAAAGCGTTTATACCCGCCTCATTATAATCTTTTTGAGTGCTCCACCACGATGAACTGTTTAAGCCATTGCAAGGGCCGGCATAAGGGTCAATAAGCTGGGCTGTATTGTCAAAAACCTCAAAATGCAAATGCGGACCTGTGGAGTTGCCTGAACTGCCAATGACACCTAAATACTCACCGGTCGTTACCATATCACCCACCCCCTTTGAGGTAAGTGTATTTGCTTTCATGTGTCCATACATGGAAATACTTCCATCACTATGCTGCAGATAGATGGCATTCCATAAGTTAGAATTAAAACTACAGCTTTGATCAAATTCGCCATCATTTTTATAGATTATCTCCCCGGGTGCAGCGGCTATCACTTCTGCTTCGTTATTATAATATTGGCTCCAACTAAAAGGCCACGTAAAGATATCCACACCTTGGTGGTTATACCCTGCGGCGGTGTCATAGGTGCGACTTCCACATTGATAATCCAGTATTTGGTTTGGAAATGCGGTATTATGATCTACATAGTTTGAGATGGCCCAGTTATCATCATAGGGAGAATGTGCAGCTTTTCTAACCGGCCATGAAAATAAAGGGTTGCTTTTCTCCACCCCTTGGTTAAATTGCCTGAACAAAGCTGTTTTTTCATTTACCAATTGGGTGATTTGAGTGCGCTGTTGTGGGGACACACATGGTCCGGATTGATCTACAGCCATGTGGAGTACACCACTGTCTGTGATAACCTGGCCCTGCAGTTGCAGGGTGATGATAGCTGTTAAAATAAGTAATGAATGTTTCATATGTTTATTATTGTAGTTTAAGAAATCCTAAAAGTAATTTTTATAATGTTATGACAAATATTTTAAACTCAAACCAATCTGACTAGATTGTCTAGTTGGGACAAAATATTATTACTTTTTTTTAAATATGGCTTATCTATTCGTAAATATACCTCATTTCCCCCTTTTTTAATTCCTTGTATCTTGCTAGTGCCAATGAATCTACTTTTTTACTAAACGCAAAGCTTATACAATTACTAAAAATTGGCTTTCTTCCTTGATAATCAGAATATGTGCTTGCCTCTATATTTTTTGCCAGATTGACTCCAACTTCCTGTGCTTCTAAAACTACTGCATGATATAACACTGCGGTTTCTATCGCTGTACCCATATCATTGTTTTCTATTAAAAATTTTTGAAATTCCCCATCTGTTGCGCCATTAATACAGCCGTACAATACAGCTTTTTTAAATGCCAAGACATATTGTTCCTCAGTACTGCCAATGTGTTTATTAGTGGTACAGGAAAATAATGAAGTTAGCAACAGGATTATTATAGAGTGTCTATATCCCTTTTGCATAATTAATTTAGTTTCCATACACTAATAGATGAATTTCTCTTTAAAATAATAATTACTCAGAAGGCATCAACATTGCGTTCCACATTAAAAAATTACCATTCTCAAGTTCTTTTAGAAAAACCATAGAACTATTACTGAATCCCCGAGAGTCATAATCCTTTTTTCGAAATGTTTCCACGGATAATATCTCTAAACAATCAGCCTCCTTTAATGAATCAGTGGTTAACGGTTTCTTGGCACTAAAATAGTTTACATCAAATTCAGGAGGGAAATCATATGACGAGCTTTTCCTATATTCATCAATAGCCTTACTCCTTTGTTGTTCTGTTTCACAGCCCAGTTTTGCTATTGAAAAACTTGTTCTTGATATATCAGCATTAGACTTATGTTTAATATAATTGGTTTGTTCATCAAAACAAATACAAGTGCTTGATTGACTGTAGCCGGTAGTATTTATAATTCCAATTAAAATTAAATGATATACTATTTTCATAAATTTGAATTAATTTTTCATTTTTGAACCCCTTCATTACGAAAAATAACTTCATAAACAATTATACTGTCTTTCAGCTTTTCAACTATATAGGCTTCAAAAATAAAGTTTCTGTCATATGGAGGATACTTCCCCTTGTACTTTTTATCTAGGATAGGATGAGCCTTTTCCCTCCATTCCCTTTCAAGCTTATTGATTTCACTTTCATCAATAATTGCAAAGCATTTTAATTTCTCTATTGGATAAGTTTCTTTTTTAAATTCATTTTTATGTAAAAAGTAATTTTCATATAGATTAAAATTTAATCCATTTGAGTTAATAAACTCTTTTCCTAAAGAAGGATGCGATGTTCCATCATTTTGGACAAACATAAGATATATTTTCTCTTTTTTAATTTCCTGTGCTTGTAGAGGATTAATTAAAATAAAAAAAAATACTAATAATACAGACTTAATTACAATTGTTTGTAGCATTTTGATGAAAATTTGAAATTGTTGTATCAATATCTGTTTGCTCTTGGTTTGATAAATTATTCCAAGCTGTTGTGTCCTTCAAACCCACCCAAGCTAAAAAATTAGTATTACAATCAATAATCTTTCCTTTATCAAGTTTGATTTGAATTTGAGTCTAAAAGGGTGTATCTAAAATATAAAAAACTTACAATTTTTCAT
>JBBDVI010000068.1:5030-7682 GCA_040903465.1 Flavobacteriaceae bacterium | reverse complement strand
TGAACGAAGCCTTGTTCAAACGTGTCAAAACGGTATATGAGAATAAAAATACTCTAAAACTTACTCCCGAACAACAAACGCTTTTAGACAAAAAATATAAAAGTTTTTCCCGCAACGGCGCCAACCTTCCCGAAGACAAAAAACAGCAATTGCGCGACATTGACAAACAATTGTCCAAGCTCAAACTCACTTTTGGTGAAAACGTCCTCGCCGAAACCAACAAATACACCCTGCACATCACAGATGAAAATGACTTAAGTGGTTTGCCGGACCACGCTAAAGAAGCCGCAGCACAGACCGCTGAAGAAATGGGTAAAGAAGGTTGGATCATCACCTTGCAATACCCAAGCTACATTCCGTTTATGACTTATGCTGACAATCGCAAACTGCGTAAAAAACTCGCCATTGCCTTTGGAGCCAAGGGCTTTCAGAATGACGAGCTTGACAATCAGGAAAATGTGTTGCAAATCGCCAAACTGCGCCATCAAAGAGCGCAATTGCTGGGTTATGACACCCACGCCCACTTTGTTTTGGAAGAACGCATGGCACAAAGTCCGGAAAAGGTGGAAAGCTTCCTTGAGGAGTTGCTGGAAAAAGCAAAGCCAGCCGCAGAAAGAGAATTCAAAGAACTTCAAGAGTTTGCAAAAAATCTTCCCCCTTTTGGGTGGATCGAGGGGGGACTTCAAAAATGGGACAGTGCATACTACACCGAAAAATTAAAACAAAAACGCTTTGACCTCGATGACGAAAAGCTAAAACCTTATTTCAAACTTGAAAACGTCATTGACGGGGCCTTTACCATAGCCGAACGCTTATTTGACCTCAAATTCACCGAAGTTTTTGATATTGACACATATCACGAGGATGTAAAAACCTTTCGCGTAAGCGATACCAAAGGTCTTGACATCGCTATTTTTTATGCCGACTTCCACCCGAGACCCGGAAAACGCAACGGTGCCTGGATGACTTCTTACAAACCGCAATATATAAAAGGAGGGAAAAATGAGCGCCCGCATATTTCTATTGTATGCAATTTCACGAAACCAATCCCCGCGAAGGCGGGGATCTCGAAACCATCACTCCTAACATTCAACGAGGTAACGACCCTTTTTCACGAGTTCGGTCACGCCCTACACGGCATGCTGGCAAATACAACCTATCCAAGCCTCTCAGGTACGGGAGTCTACTGGGACTTTGTGGAGTTGCCCAGTCAGGTAATGGAAAACTGGTGCTATGAAAAAGAGGCACTAGAGCTGTTTGCCAAACATTATGAAACCGGCGAGACCATACCGATGGAACTTATTGAAAAAATCAAAGCTTCGGCCACTTTTATGGAAGGAATGCAAACCCTGCGGCAACTGAGTTTTGGATTACTTGATATGGCCTGGCACGGCGGCAATCCATCTGATATAACTGATGTAAAAGCCAAAGAGCAAAAGGCTTTTCAAGGCACCAATTTTTATCCTGACGTTGCTGAAAACTGCATGAGCACATCCTTCTCTCATATTTTTCAGGGCGGTTATTCATCAGGTTATTACTCCTATAAATGGGCCGAAGTGCTCGATGCAGATGCATTTGCTTACTTTCTGGAAAAAGGGATTTTTGACATGGAAGTCGCAGCCAAGTTCAAAGAACACGTCCTCTCCAAGGGTGGTACAGAGCACCCGATGGTGTTGTACAAACGCTTCCGCGGAAAAGAGCCTAATCCTGAGGCACTTTTAGTAAGAGCCGGTTTGATTTCAAAAGATTAATACTTGTGTTCCTTGATGCAATTATAGATGCGTTAAAGTTAAAATTTCTACATTTACATAAAAAGAGCTGTGGAATCACCAAAACACAAAATAGACACAACTCAATGGGTAGATCGCTATGCCGATTACCTATTCAATTATGCTATAACACGTGTGAATGACTCTTATGTTGCTGAAGAACTCGTTCAGGAAACTTTTGTTGCCGGCCTAAAAGCGATGAAAAATTTTAAGGGCGAAGCTACAGAACGCACCTGGTTAATTTCCATTTTGAAAAGAAAAATCATCGACCAATACCAAAAAGCTAATTCCAAAAAAGGCCAAGCGGAAGTTCGTATGGATTACAGCACATCCTCAGACCGGGAAGGTGACTGGCTGGAAGAGCAAGTAGAAGATAGCACAACAATGAATGCGGAGTCCCGTCTTGAAAACAAAGAACTTGGTCTGGCCATTGAAATTTGCCTTGAAAAACTCCCGGTAAAACAAGCAGAAATTTTCAAGCAGAAGACCATTTTAGAGCAGGAAACTGATACCATTTGTAAGGAACACGATATTACTGCGTCAAATCTTTGGGTGATCATACACCGCGCCAGGGTGCAATTAATGAAATGTTTAGAAGACGACTGGTTTAAAAATTAAAAAATGAAGAATAAATTATTCATAAGCTGTGAAGAAGCTGCACACCGCATTGATAAGGCGCAATATGGCGAAACCACTTTTTGGGAAAAACTTTCCTTTAACTTTCACAATTTATACTGTAGCCATTGTAAGGTTTATGCCGCTATAAACAAAAGGCTTACCCTTCTTTTTAAGTCCGGTGATGTGCATTGTTTGACCAGAGAGCAAAAGTCAAAAATGAAAGAAAAACTGGCAGATACTGCTTCCTCTTCCTAGAATATTAATT
>JBBDVI010000068.1:0-5020 GCA_040903465.1 Flavobacteriaceae bacterium | reverse complement strand
GGAATGGCTTCCACCCAAAATGCTGTAAAATAAAATGACCGCTTTTCGCTGCTGTACCACAAAACGAGGCCTGTTACAAAAACCATCGTCAAAACAACCCAAAGTGAGTTGTGGAATAAGGAATTAAAATACATCTCGGTGAAAGCCAATAAACCCAACAAAATACTTCCAGAAAGTTTGCTTTTAAAAACCCCCAATTGTTGCGGAATCGTTCCCAATGAAATACTATCAACCTGAATATCCCTTATTTCAAAAGGCAGTATCAAAACAATTACCCAAAGAAATCGCAGCAAACACAAAAGAAAAACGCAGCTGACTATATCGATTTCCCCATAAAAAGCCGGCATTAAAACCGTGGTTAATACCAAAACTAGGGCTGTTAAAACCAGTTTCATACCGGGAATGGACCTGAAGTTTTTCCATTTTCGCTTTAGCGGAATTGCATACAATAATGTTAAAAGTCCTGAAACAATTACAATACCCTGAGCTGAAATCGGCAAATGCCAAAAGAAAAAAACCATGGCAAAAAAAGTGAACAATGAGAATAGCTGAATGCTTTTTAAACTGGAAGTCAAACGGCGATGGTGCCATTTGGCAATACCGGCATATTTTACAAAATTGTACCCACTTACAGCAGCTGTAAAGACAAAACCCGTCAGATAAAAGTCAGGCCAAATGTTTAAGTAAATTCCTGTTAACAATGTCAAACACACAATAGCCAAAGCAACATGAATACTGCTCTGGATATAGAAGTTGAAAAGAATTCTGTAAACATTCATAAAACAAAAGTAGGTATCTTGTTCATAACCCACCATATTGGTTGAAAAATTAACGTTATTCTATGGAATATCCGTTTAAAAAATCGACTTTAATATTGTAATTTTGTACTCCAAAAACCCCCGTTAATGAATACAGATTCTTTCGCATTAAGGCACATAGGTCCCAGAGAACACGATGTGGCCGGTATGCTTCAAACCATAGGTGTTGATTCTATTGACCAACTCATCTATGAAACCGTACCAGATGATATTATCCTAAAAAAAGAAATGAATTTGCCACGAGCCCTTTCAGAGCAGGAGTACCTGACTCACATTGGCGATCTGTCAAATAAAAATAAAGTCTTTAAAACCTATATTGGTTTAGGATATCACAATACAAACCTGCCACCTGTAATTCAACGCAACATCCTTGAAAACCCGGGTTGGTATACAGCTTACACGCCTTATCAGGCTGAGATTGCCCAGGGCCGTCTGGAAGCGCTTTTGAACTTTCAAACCATGGTAAGCGACCTTACCAAAATGGAACTGGCAAACGCTTCCCTTCTTGACGAATCGACTGCTGCTGCAGAAGCCATGGCCTTATTATTTGCCGTGCGTGACCGTCAACAACAAAGAGACGGTGTTGTCAAGTTTTTTGTTTCAGACGAAGTGTTGCCACAAACCATCTCTTTATTAAAAACCAGGGCGATTCCCATTGGTATTGAACTGGTTGTTGGGTGCCATAAGGATTTTGACTTTTCAACAGATTTTTTTGGCTGTTTGCTTCAGTATCCCGGAAAAAGCGGGATGGTCTATGACTATGCAGACTTTATCGAAAAGGCAAAATCAGCTTTCATCAAAATTGCAGTTGCTGCAGACATTTTAAGTCTGGTCAAATTAAAAGCTCCGGGCGAAATGGGTGTTGACGTGGTCGTGGGAACTACTCAGCGTTTTGGGATCCCAATGGGCTATGGCGGACCTCACGCAGCTTTTTTTGCTACTAAAGAAGCTTACAAACGTGACATTCCCGGAAGAATTATCGGGGTGACAAAAGATACAGACGGCAACCGTGCTTTGCGTATGGCTTTGCAAACCCGTGAGCAACACATAAAGCGTGACAGGGCGACTTCAAATATCTGTACCGCCCAGGTTTTATTAGCGGTTATGGCCGGAATGTATGCTGTTTATCACGGTCCAAGAGGATTGAAATATATTGCCGATAAAGTGCATAACACGGCATCTACAGTGGCACATGCCCTAGAGAAATTAGGAATAAAACAAACCAACGCTACTTATTTTGACACCATTCAGTTAAAGGCTGACGCCGAAAAAGTAAGAAGTATTGCAGAACAAAACGAAGTCAACTTTTACTATCCTGATGCAGAAACCGTTGTTATTTCGGTAAACGAAACCACAACGATAGAGGACATCAATCAAATCATTGCTGTTTTTGCGAAAGCGACCTCACAAGATGCCTTTGAAGTAGATACTTTAACCGAAGGCAAAGCCATACCGGAAAGCGTCATCAGAAAAACCGATTTCCTGACACACGAAATTTTCAACACCTATCAGTCTGAAACAGATATGATGCGCTACATCAAAAAACTGGAGCGTAAAGATTTGTCATTGAACCACTCGATGATTGCTTTGGGAAGTTGTACCATGAAATTAAATGCGGCTGCAGAAATGCTTCCTTTGAGTGATCCTCAGTGGGGCAATATGCACCCACTAGTACCAATAAACCAGGCTGAAGGATATCAAACGGTTTTAAAAAACCTGGAAGATTACTTAACTGAAATCACCGGTTTTGCAGCAACTTCGCTTCAACCCAACTCGGGAGCGCAAGGTGAATTTGCCGGCTTGATGGTCATAAGGGCTTATCATGAATCCCGTGGTGATTACCACAGGAATGTTTGTATCATTCCCTCCTCGGCACACGGTACCAATCCGGCTTCTGCTGTAATGGCGGGTATGAAAGTGGTTGTTACAAAATCAACCGAAGAAGGTAATATCGATGTGGACGATTTACGCGAAAAAGCAGCCATGTACAAAGACAATCTTTCGTGCCTGATGGTAACATACCCCTCTACGCACGGGGTATATGAGGCGGCTATTAAAGAAATAACTGAAATTATTCACGACAACGGCGGTCAGGTGTATATGGACGGTGCCAATATGAATGCCCAGGTGGGATTGACCAATCCCGGAGCGATCGGTGCAGACGTGTGTCACCTGAATTTACATAAAACCTTTGCTATTCCTCACGGTGGTGGTGGTCCCGGCGTTGGTCCCATATGTGTGGCCCCGCAACTCGCCCCTTTCCTTCCCGGAAACCCTATCATCAAAACCGGAGGAGAAAAAGCGATTACTGCAATATCTTCGGCCCCTTATGGTTCATCACTGGTGTGTTTGATTTCCTATGCATACATCAGGATGCTGGGCGTGAGAGGTCTTAAAAAAGCCACTGAATATGCCATTTTAAATGCCAACTATATGAAAGAGCGTTTAAAAGGGCATTATGAAACTTTATACACCGGAGAGCGGGGAAGGGCAGCCCATGAAATGATTCTAGATTGCCGTCCGTTCAAACAGAATGGCATTGAAGTGGTGGACATTGCCAAGCGATTGATGGATTATGGTTTTCATGCCCCCACGGTTTCGTTTCCGGTTGCTGGAACCTTGATGGTGGAACCCACAGAAAGTGAAAGCAAAGCAGAACTCGACCGTTTTTGTGATGCGATGATTTCCATCAGAAAGGAAATCAATGAAGTCACATCAGACAACCTGAACAATGTTTTGAAAAATGCTCCACATACCTTGCGAATGGTTACCACAGATGATTGGGATTTTCCTTACACAAGGCAACAGGCTGCTTTTCCTTTGGAGTATGTTTCCGAAAATAAATTCTGGCCAAGTTGCAGACGTGTTGATGAAGCCTATGGAGACAGGAATCTGATTTGTACCTGTGCACCCATTGAGGAATATATGGAGGCTTAATTTCCATGTTTTTTTTAAACCATTAAAGTGCTTTTTGTAAAATTACTAAAGAGCGCTTTTTTTTAAGTATCTAGAAAATAAATACTTAAGTATTTTTAATTTCGTGCTTTTAGCTAAATAAAATTTAAAGCCTCTACATTTTATTGATTAATTTGTAACTTAGCCCCAAAATATTAATTCATGAAAACATCTGTTAAAATAACCGGCATAGGTAGCTATATCCCCGACCAAATAGCAACAAACGAGTCTTTTATTTCCAATAGATTTTTAAATGAGGATGGGTCTGAGATAAAAGACCCAAATCCTGTAATTATTGAAAAGTTTAAAGCGATTACAGGAATTAATGCAAGGAGATATATTGAGAAAAACCTAGTGACTTCAGATATTGCTTTTTTTGCCGCTGAAAAAGCCATCACAGAAGCCGGTATCGACCCCGAAAGCATTGACTATATTATTGTAGCACACAATTATGGTGATATTAAAGATGGCTATATTCAAAGTGACACAGTGCCCAGTTTGGCTTCGCGTGTAAAGCATTTACTTCAAATTGATAATCCGCGTTGTGTTGCCTATGATGTTCTTTTTGGATGCCCGGGGTGGCTTGAAGGAGTAATTCAGTCAAATGCTTTTATCAAAGCAGGAATGGCCAAAACTTGTCTGGTTATTGGAGCAGAAGCACTTTCCAGGGTAATTGATAAGCATGACAGGGATTCCATGATTTATAGTGATGGGGCAGGCGCAGTAATTTTACAAAAGATAGAAGGTTCTGAAGGCGGTATTCTTGCACATGAAACTGTAACCCATACAAGGGATGAAGCACATTTTATCTATTTCGATAAAAGCAACCTGAAACAAGACCAGGAAACAGACAAGATAAGATATATAAAAATGTATGGAAGAAAGGTCTATAATTTTGCTTTGTCCAATGTTCCTTTAGCCATGAAAAGCTGTTTGGATAAAAGCGGTGTTGACATTAAAGACATCAAAAAAATCTTTATTCACCAAGCCAATGAAAAGATGGATGAAGCCATTTGCCAGCGTTTTTATAAATTATTTGATATGGAAATGCCGCAGGATGTTATGCCTATGAGTATAGGAGAGCTAGGAAACAGCAGTGTAGCAACAATTCCCACTTTGCTGGATATGGTCAAGAAAAAGCATATGAAAGGACACGATGTGCAGCCGGGAGATCATGTTATATTTGCCAGTGTGGGAGCAGGCATGAACATCAATGCTGTGGTGTATAAGATGTAATTGAAATTGTA
>JBBDVI010000067.1:0-7696 GCA_040903465.1 Flavobacteriaceae bacterium | reverse complement strand
CCGGGTATCCCAAAATCATTGCAAAGTCATCCTCATCATACCCTTGGATGTTAACAGGAAGGTGGTATTTTGGCTGTAGCGGGACATTATCTTCTGAGTATTCCGCAGGGTTTCCATCTTTATCTCCATATACCCTGAAGAGAGCAAAATCACCGGTGTGACGTGGCCACTCCCAGTTGTCTGTGTCGCCACCATATTTGCCGATGCTTGCCGGTGGCGTGCCCACCAACCTCACATCTGTATAATCTTCATAAACAAAGTAGTAGTATTCGTTACCGCTGTAAAAAGACTTTACCGAAACAGTATATTTACCGCCTTCATCATTTTCTTTCTGGATAACGGCTATTTCCTGATTGATTGCTTTTTCGCGTTCAGCTTCAGTCATACCTTCTTTGACCACACTCAGGATGCGTTCTGAAACATCATCCATTCTCACAAAAAACCGAACAGAAAGGTTGGCAGGCTTTAATTCCTCACCGTGGTTGTTTGCCCAGAAGCCGTTGGTCAAATAATCGTTTTCTTCTGTGGATAGTTCAGCTATGTTGCCATAACCACAGTGGTGGTTTGTAAGAACCAGACCATTTTTGGAGATAATTTCTGCAGTACAGCCGCCTCCAAACTGCACGATGGCATCTTTTAAACTGCTGTTGTTGACACTGTATATTTCTTCGGGCGTAAGTTGCAAGCCCATTTTTTGCATATCAACATAGTTTAAACGTTCAATATGCATTAAAAACCACATGCCTTCATTTGCCTTCATAGGCAAAACAAAGACAGCTAATAAGAGACAAAGGATAAGCTTTTTCATTGTTGTAAGTGTATTAAATTTATAGTGAATGTATTCATATATTATATTCAGAGGGCTAATATACTGGTTTTTTGAAGCCTTGTAAAAAATTTATAAACTCTTGATTATTATTTTTTCTTCCAGGGCTTCGCTGAAGTCATTGTCTAAAGCCAATGCCTTGTTGATCCAGGTTTCGGCTCTGGCCTTGTCACGCATATGCCTGTATATTTGTGCTTTTCGGAAATAAGCCCAGGAAAGGGGCACGCCGTCTTTTACCGTATGATTTGCTATAAAAGCATTTAAGTAAACAAGCCCTTTTTCCAATTCTATATTGTACATGCCTGAGATTTTTCCTATCTGATAGTTGATGCCATTGCGTTGGTGTTTCTTGGCGGAAGCTTCCCTGACTGCGAGTGATTTTTCAGGTTCATTGGTTTTGTTTTCATACAAATCAGCCAACTTTTCATAGGTGTGTGGTGATTGACCTATTGCAATGGCTTTTTTGTAATGACGCTCGGCTTCTGCGTCACGGTTATATTGTTCTGCCATATGCCCCATAATCAAATGCCCGTCAACTTCTGAAATCTTCATTATTTGGTTAGCATATTTTTTTGCTGTTTCTTCGCTTCCACCCAATATGCTGGGCAATGCGATATACAAGTCAACTAATGCCCATCGTGACTCAATGTGTTTTGGATCGAGTCGGGCTGCCTTTTCCAAATGTGTTTTAATATCACTTACATACAATGCTGCCCTGAACTTGTTGATGCTTTGAGCTTTTCGCCCCAATACACCGCCATACTTAAAGTTATAATTGGCATTTTCAGGGTTTTTATCGAGAAGGGTTTTATAATATGCTGCAGCGGTATCCCACTCTGAAGCATATGCGGCAATGTCACCCAAATATTCTGTTGTTTTTGCATGCCCGGGGTTTTCCTTTAAGAAAGATTCAAACAAAGGTCTAGCTTCTTTGTAGTGTTCCTGATGATATAGTTTTTCACCACGCTCAAATGAAGATTGGGCGATAATAAAAAACGGAAATAAAATAATAAGCAAAAGAATGGGACGCATTGTGAGATGTTTTATAAAGCAAATATAATCAATAACTATTCCTAATATACCCTGCCTATTTTTCGGGCGGGTATTTCTTAAAAATCTTTTGTAGTGTGGTATAAAAGTGGGTTTCTTTTTCACGCGGACTTGCATTTTCTTTGAAATCATTTTCAGCAACCGCCTGCCAAAAGAGGGCATCATTTTCCGCATCAATAAAATCGATGGTAAGCTGTTGATTCACGACCCTTCCGCCAATGGGGATACCGCCAGAAACACCCACAGATGTATTCCTGCCACCACTACCCATACCAATGCCAATAGTATTTCTTGAATTGGAAGTATATTCTTTACTGTAAAAGTTTATAACGAAATCAGGTGTTTCACTTTTTACAAATCCTCTTTCCTGAAGTAAACTGTCCACAGCTCTCATAACACGTTTGTCATCAAGGGCATTCATTCCGGATGAAATGGACGGGAAGTAATTGTAACTCTTGTATTTTGAAAAGTCAACTTCACGGTCATAATCATAACTCACTGTGGCACCACAGGAAATCAGAAAAAGACTAAGTATAAAAAAAAGAAATGGTTTCATAGAGACGCTTTTAAAAAGGACGGTAAGTTACAAAACCATTTGCGATGGTTCTTTTAAAGAAGTATTAAATTATGCTACAGATAAAAAAGATTTCATTCACTATTTGGCACTATACTTAAAAAACGAGTTGCTTATTTTAACAGGCATCCTTCTTTTTTGTTATATTTTTAAGTTGATGTACTTTTTTTATTACTAACTAAAGTAGTATTTTTGCTCTCTATGTTTTTAGAGAAATAAGTTACAGCATCTATATTAGAATCTTAATATGAAAAAAATCACCAAGCAAACCTATCTGAACTGGTATGAAGAAATGCTCTTCTGGCGCAAGTTTGAAGACAAATTGGCTCAAGTATATATTCAGCAAAAAGTGCGTGGATTCCTCCACTTGTATAACGGACAGGAAGCTATTCTTGCCGGTTCATTGCACGCGATGGATTTGACCAAAGACAAAATGATCACGGCATATAGAAACCACGTGCAACCCATTGGCATGGGTGTGGACCCCAAAAGGGTCATGGCTGAGCTTTATGGAAAAGCTACCGGAACTTCTCAGGGTCTTGGCGGTTCGATGCACATTTTCTCAAAAGAACACCGGTTTTATGGCGGTCACGGTATTGTGGGAGGTCAAATACCTCTTGGAGCCGGTCTGGCATTTGCCGATCAATATTTCAAAAGGGATGCGGTCACCTTGACCTTCCTTGGAGACGGTGCTGCACGACAAGGTTCGCTTCACGAAACATTAAATATGGCGATGTTGTGGAAACTTCCGGTTGTTTTCTGTGTTGAGAACAATGGTTATGCTATGGGAACGTCGGTTGCCAGAACAGCAAACCACGTTGAAATCTGGAAACTCGGTCTGGGCTATGATATGCCTTGTGGCCCTGTGGATGCTATGAATCCCGTGAAAGTTGCCGAAGCCATGGATGAAGCCATCAAAAGAGCCCGAAAAGGTGACGGACCTTCATTCCTGGAACTAAAAACATACCGTTACAGAGGGCACTCCATGAGTGATGCCCAGTTGTACAGAACCAAAGAGGAAGTTGAAGAGTATATGAAAATAGACCCGATCACACAGGTTCTGGATGTTATCAAAAAGAAAAAATACGCAACAGATAAAGAAATTAAAGAAATGGACCAGCGCGTAAAAGACCGTGTTGCCGAGTGTCAGAAATTTGCAGAAGAATCGCCATTCCCTGAAAAGAATGTGATGTATGACACCGTCTATGAACAAGAAGACTATCCGTTTTTAGCACATAAACCTGAATAATTATGGCAGAAGTAATCAATATGCCACGACTCAGCGACACTATGGAAGAAGGTGTGGTTGCAAAATGGCTAAAAAAAGTAGGAGATAAAGTTTCAGAAGGTGATATCCTTGCCGAAATTGAAACCGATAAAGCTACCATGGAGTTTGAATCCTTTTATGAAGGAACATTGCTCCACATTGGTATTCAAGAAGGCGAAACAGCACCTGTGGATACCCTTCTGGCAATTCTTGGTGAAGAAGGAGAAGATATTTCTGGCTTAATTAACGGAAAAGAAAAAGACTCAGATACATCTGATAAAAAAGAAGAGAAAGATTCCGGCAAGGAAAAATCTGATACAAAAGATAAAAAAGACTCAGACGCTAAAGAAGAAAAATCTGAATCTGATGAAAAATCAGATGACAAGTCAAAAGACCAAGATGCACCTTCAAAAACCGAAGTTCCTGAAGGCGTTGAAGTCATCACGATGCCGCGCTTAAGCGATACCATGACCGAAGGTACTGTGGCTTCCTGGTTGAAAAAAGAAGGAGACAAGGTAGCAGAAGGAGATATTCTTGCCGAAATCGAAACTGATAAAGCCACAATGGAGTTTGAATCTTTTTACAATGGCACACTCCTCAAAATAGGGATTCAGGAAGGAGACTCCGCTCCTGTAGATTCAATTTTAGCAATAATAGGTCCCAAAGGTACAGATGTGTCGGGCCTAATTCAAGGTCTTAATTCTGATAACGCAAAAGAGGCTAAAGAAGCAGCTCAAGATAAAAAAGACGAGAAAGCAGTTCAAAAAGAAGAAAAACAGGAGAATAAACCAGCAGATACCTCTCAAAAGAAATCGCAAAGTTCTGATTCTGACCGTCGCATTTTTGCTTCACCTTTAGCCAAAAAAATGGCTGAAGAAAAAGGCATCACGCTATCTCACGTTCAGGGAAGCGGTGAAAACGGAAGAATCGTAAAAAAAGACATTGAAAACTATCAACCGGGAGCCGGTGCACAAGCTTATACCCCTGTGGGTGAAGAACGTTTTGAAGAGATTAAAAACTCTCAAATGCGCAAAACCATTGCCAAGCGTTTGGGCGAATCAAAATTCACGGCACCTCACTACTATCTCACCATTGATTTAGATATGGACAATGCCATTTCGGCAAGAAACGCTATCAATGAGGCCGGTGAGAGCAAGATTTCGTTTAACGATATGATTGTTAAAGCAAGTGCCATTGCTTTGAGAAAACACCCGCGTGTCAATTCAAAATGGACAAGCGATACTACGGTAATCGCAAAACACATCCATATTGGCGTTGCCGTTGCTGTCGATGAAGGGTTGGTCGTTCCGGTATTGAAATTTGCAGACCAGATGAGCTTTGCACAAATTGGCGCAAATGTCAAGGAACTGGCCGTCAAGGCACGTGATAAAAAACTAAAACCCGAAGAAATGGAAGGCAGTACTTTTACCGTTTCAAACCTAGGGATGTTTGGTATCAGGGAATTTACATCGATTATAAACCAGCCCAACTCCGCTATCCTCTCTGTGGGTACAATTGTACAACAACCGGTGGTGAAAAACGGACAAATAGTTGTTGGTAATGTAATGACGGTAACGTTAGCTTGTGACCACAGAACAGTGGACGGTGCTACGGGAGCGGCTTATTTACAAACGCTAAAACAATACATAGAAAATCCAATCACAATGTTTGTCTAAACAATGTGATATAAATTATTAAATCCCGTTTTTACTAAGTAATTAACGGGATTTTTTTATTTTAGGGGTTGAGAAATGGCACGCTGATAACACGGATTAAGCAGATAATCGCTGGTTAAATCCTCGATTAATTAAATGTCATTACTGCTTTTAATAAAGAACTATGAAGCATTTCAGTTTATTAATATTACTTCTATTTCTCAGCAATTTTAGCTTTTCCCAAAATTATATCATTGTAGATGCTGAAACCAAAAAGCCGCTTCCGTTTGTTGCAGTTCACAATGATGACAACGGGTTTTATGCCGGGGAACATGGGGACTTTAAATTACCCTCTGATATCAAAGACAGCATTAAACTGCAGCATCTGGGATATCAGACCATATCACTTAGTACAAATGATTTAGGAAAAATCAAGGACACTGTGTTTATGATTCCTAATGTACAGTCGCTTAACGAAGTAATTATTACAAACAAAAAAGAAAAAAGAGAGTTTATTAAGCCTTTAAAACGAGGTATGATGTCCTGGCCCCTTTCATCTAAACATGAACTTCTTGTATTAATTCAACCTAATACCAAGTATATAAATGCATATATAGAAAAAATACATTTACCAATTTTAAGTAAACACCATTGGCTTGAAAATGCTGAAAAAAGCTATAAAGATGCTTATGCCTTTTTAAGGGTAAACATATACCGACAGGAAAACAAACTGCCAGTAAAAAGTATTTATAGCAGTCAACCAATCAAAATTAGTGGCTTTAGTAAAGATGAAATAATTGTAAATTTGGCAGATGCATTAATCCAACTGGATCAGAAAGGATTGTTTTTTGGCATTGAACTTATTGGGTATTTTAATAATGGAGAAATTATTGAAAGTACAGATGCTTTTGTACGTCCAAGATTTACAAAAAAAATTAGTAAACACTTTAATGCTGAAACTTTTATAAAATTAAACTTTTTTCAAGGTGAAGATGATTTAATTCCTTATAAAAGTATAATAGAAAGAGGAGGTATGATCAATCCAAATATCAATTTAAATCTTGCCATTGGATTTACATTAATCCCACAAGAAACTAAACAATAGACAGCAAGTATTTAAATCCCGTTTTTACTAAGTAATTGACGGGATTTTTTTATTTTTAAGGATTGAGAAATGGCACGCTGATAACACGGATTAAGCAGATAATCGCTGATGGGAATTTAATATTTTTATTGTGAATGCAAAAAATCCGTGTAAATCAGCAAAAACCGTGTCATCCGCGTGCTATAGAATAATTTTATACAATGCAACTTTTAGAAAAAGATACAACAGAATTAATTATAAAATGCTTTTATAAGGTTTATAATGAATTAGGTTTTGGTTTCTTAGAAAAAGTATATGAAAATGCCTTGTTTTTGGAATTAACAAACTCAGGCTTATATTGTATTAAGCAGAAACCCGTCAAAGTCTACTATCAAGAAGTTATTGTAGGGAACTATTATGCAGATATTATTGTAAATGACTCAGTCATAATAGAGTTAAAAGCTGCTGAATCATTAGTTGAAGAGCATGAGTTACAACTAATCAATTATCTAAAAGCAACAGATATTGAAGTGGGTCTGCTTTTAAATTTTGGAAGAAACCCTCAATTTTCAAGAAAAGTTTTCTCAAATGATACTAAAAAAGACATTAAAAAAAAGGATGCAGATAAAACGGATTAAGCGGATCATCGCTGATGGAATTTTAGATTATTTTTATTGGGTATGTGTAAAAAAAATCCGTGTAAATCGGCAAAATCAGCGTCATCCGCGTGCTATATATTGAACTTAAATAATTAAAATGACAAATAGAATTGACGAATCATCCTTCACAGCGAGTGTGAAGAATATCATCATCACAGGAACAAGCAGGGGTATTGGCTATGAACTGGCACAGCTTTTTACTCAAGAGGGTCATCAGGTTTTAGCACTCTCGCGAAACGATACACCATGCCGTGACCTCAACATGGACAATCTCACCTCTCTCTCGTGTGACCTTTCAAATCAAGAACAGATTCAAGAAGCTGTAAAGTTTGTAAAAGAAAACTGGTCACAGGTAGATATTCTAATAAACAACTCCGGTTTACTCATCAACAAGCCGTTTGAAGAATTAACGGCAAAGGATTTTATGGATGTATATAATGTCAATGTTTTTGGCGTGGTGGCGATGACACAAGCCATCGTGCCGTTTATGAAAAAAGAAGGTCACGTGGTTAATATCAGCAGTATGGGCGGCATTCAGGGAAGTATGAAATTTCCCGGCTTGAGTGCATACAGCTCAGCGA
>JBBDVI010000066.1:0-7736 GCA_040903465.1 Flavobacteriaceae bacterium | reverse complement strand
GGCATAATTTTTGCCAACCTCCACCTCGCTCAATGGAATTACTTTTTCTGAAGTGGTTTCATACACGTCCATCGGGATGAATTCATAAAAAATACCATAATCGAGCATCAACAATAACTCCTTATTACTGTTACGGTCCTGAATGGCAAAAAACCCTTCTGAAGCATTGTAGATTTCGTAATATCGAAAATCACATTTCGGCAAAATTTTATTGTATTGTTCGATGTAAGGGTTAAAACTCACCCCACCGTGAAAATACACTTCGAGATTTGGCCAGATATTAAAAAGATTGTCCTCACCTGTAGTTTCCAAAACATTGTTCAATAAAACCAGCATCCACGAGGGCACACCGGCAAGGCTGGTGACATTTTCCTGAACAGACTCGTTGACGATAGCCTGCATTTTTGTTTCCCAGTCAGACATCAAGGAGACTTCATTGCTCGGCGTACTGCTGTACTCTGCCCAGAAAGGCATATTGGCTATAAGAATTGCTGAAAGGTCGCCAAAAACCGTCCCGTTGTCCTTGTAGAGTTCTTTGCTCCCACCCAGGCGCAGGCTTTTCCCTAAAAATAATTGCGAGTCAGGGTTGTTGCTCAAATACATGCAAAGCAAATCTTTGCTTGCGGCATAGTGACACTCTTCCAGGGCTTCAGCGCTTACGGGTATAAACTTGCTTTTTGCACTGGTGGTTCCGCTCGATTTGGCAAACCATTTGATGGGTGTGGGCCAGAAAATATTGTTTTCCCCTTTTCGGGAACGTTCAATACGGGCTTCGTTTTCCTCATAGGTACTTACGGGAATTCGCTCGGCAAAGGTTTTGTAATTGGAAATCGTGGCAAAGTCATATTGTTTTCCTATTTCAGTATTTTTAGCCTTGAGCACTAAGTTGTGAAGCAATTCTTCCTGTACTTCATTGGGGTATTTGAGAAACAGTTCTATTTGATGGAAGCGTTTCTTGAGGAACCAGGATGCAATGGAGTTAACAATGGGAATTGGCATAAAAAAAGTATCTTTATTGCTGCGAATCGCTTTGTAAATTTAAACTTAATTTTTTGTAATGCAATACCACGGCGTCTTAACCAAAATGCAAACAGAGTTTACCGGCCCCATTCAATACTACTTAGTCTTTGAAAATGACTTTCTTAACGTCAACCAGGTGCTGGGGAAAAAAATAAAAATTCAGTTTGCAGGCTATCAATGCCTCTCTTGTGGTTTGGATAAGAAAATCTTCAGGCAGGGCTATTGTTATGATTGTTTTTACAGCATTCCGGCTGCCGGCGACTGGATCATGAAACCCGAATTGAGCAAAGCCCACCTCGGTATTGAAGACCGCGACCTGGACTATGAAAAAAGAGTGCAATTGCAACCGCATATTGTGTACCTGGCAAACTCCAGCAATGTAAAGGTGGGTGTGACCCGGAAAAGCCAAATCCCCACACGGTGGATTGACCAGGGCGCCCATGAAGCCATTGAAATTGTGGAAGTGCCCAACCGCTACCTCGCCGGGATAACTGAGATCGCTTTGAAAGAACACGTTTCAGATAAAACCAACTGGCGAAAAATGCTGACCAATGAGGTGCTTGACCTTGACCTTGTGGCCATCAGGGATTCCCTGAAACAATACATCCCGGAGGAAGCCAAGGAATATTACATTGAAAGCAATACCGAAACCAATATCCTCTTTCCGGTGTTGCAGTATCCCACGAAGTTAAAAACATTAAGCCTCGAAAAAACACCCGAATATGAAGGTGTCTTAAAAGGAATCAAGGGACAGTATTTGCTTTTTGAAGACAATACGGTGTTTAATGTGCGCGGCAGTGAAGGGTATGTAGTGAAACTGGCAATTGGATGAAACATTATAATAATTCAGGCCGGCTAAATTTACAATAGAATTCTTATTGCTTCACTTATTTAGTGGGTTAAAAAACATTCTTGGTGAATATATTCGTACCTTTGCCCCCTTAATAAAAAAATGGAAAAAATGAAAAGGATACTCTTGCTTTTATGCATTGTAATTATTGCTCTAAATACAAATGCCCAGGACTCAAATTACAAACTATTTGAATTCTATGAAGGTTACATCATTAACAAAGATGGAAATAGGGAAAGGGGCTATATTCAGTATATAGATGAGTCAGATCGTTATGAAAAAGTGATTTTCAAGAAAGAAAAAAAAGGAAAAAAAGAAAGGTTCAAACCAAAAGACATTCAAGGGTATAAAGTCGCAGACAAGGTATATCATGCAGTGCAATATGAAGACATACCTTTTAAAAACAACAAATTTTTGGTTTTGGAAAAAGAAGGTTGTTTGAATCAGTATTATTATAGAAAACTCAATGAAGGCGCCTGGGATACGGAAGTTATTCTAAAAAACAACGATAAAGCGGTAACCACCCAAAAATTTATTCTTGGCTTTGCCAACAAAATGGCAGAAATGGTCGAAGACGATAAAGCGCTTGCCAGTAAAATCAAGAACAAGGAAAAAGGGTATTCTTTAATGCACATTGAAGCGATTGTGGATGAATACAACAGCAATTGTAAAAAATAAAATCACTAAAACCATGCAAAAATTAATATTATTTGCTTTTATACTTTTATCCACGTCATTCACTGCCCATTCACAAAGTTTTACCTGGGGATATCCTTTCGGCATATCAGATGAAAATGAAAAATCAATATCACACGTTGTCGAGGATAAACTATATAAAATTTCAACGCATTATGATATGAACATTTTTAATCATAAAATAATTGCCGATGTTTTTTCTTTAAACGGTCTGGAAAAAGAGCAATCCCTGGATTTATCAGTAGAACAGCCACCTATGAGTCTTGCAAGTCTTACCTTTAATTCCCTTTTTCAAAAAGAAGGTACAGATTTTATCTTTTTCTATACAGAATACGACAGGAAAACCAAAAGAAACAACCTCTTTTACAGGAATGTAAATATTGGAAGTGGTGAAATGGGAGACCTCTCCCTTCTTACATCGATTGATGCTAATGGGGCTTCAAACAGCGGTGAATACTTAATCAGCCAAAGTGCTGACAAGAGCCGTTTTTCGATTTTAAAACAGCTCCCTTTTGAAAAGAAAGCCAATGAAAAAATCGAACTCCTTCTCATAGATGAAAGCCTAAATATCCTAAAGCAAAGAAATCATGACTTTGGAGTGGAGGACAACCGTCGAAAACAACATTCTATTTATGTTTCAAATACCGGACAGGTGTATTTGGTTAAGAAAATAGAAGAGAAAAAAGAAAAGCCTTATTTAAATCTTTACCGCTGGGATCCAAATAACGAAGACTTCATAACAACATCCTTAAAACAAGCAGATGATTATCAATTACATCAATTCAAAGTGGTTTTTAATGACAGCGATTTTTATTTCTTAGGGGTTTTGACCCATGAAAAATCAAGTAATTTTGGATTGAAAATAGACTTCAATGGAAGACATTCAGGAGTGTCAGGGAGTGGATTGCTTGCCGTGCGTTTTTCAGGTGAGGGAAAGATGGTATATAACACCAGAAATGATTTTCCGCAGATTATTTCCAATTTGAATTTAAATAATATCTTGTTTGAAGAAGAACATATCTGGATTGTCTATGACAGGAGCTATGTGGAAAAGAAATCCAATTCTTCAAACTTAGGTCAAGGGGAGATCAGTTATGATTATACCTATTTGAATAATGGGTTTTTTGTGAACCAAATAAATGCAACAAATGGGGAGGTGGCCTGGGTCATGAAAATAGATACCAATGAACCGAACACAAAAAATGACAATGGTGACTATTTATCAGCATTGTCCTATATTAAAAACTCCAATCTGGTGTTGTTATATAATGAAACCAGGGATATTAATAAAGGGATTGTTCATAATGTATTGAACAGGCGTTTCCCTATTAAAGAAACCATTTCCACTTCAGGCGAAATTGTCTCCAGGGAGGCATTGCTTTCAGCTGGGGTAGGGGTTTCAAAAGAAGAAAGATTTGAATTGAACCCAGGTTTTTTGATTCCTGTTTCATCAGACACTTTTATTATTCGCGCCAGAAGCCATGCAGAATATAAGTATGGGTATCTAAAGATTTAATCAATCAACCGCTTCTCGGTATAATTTGAGTTCATCACGCCCAGTGCGCCCATATAATTCATTTTAAATGAAATGACATCGCCCACTTTGTACTCTTTATTGGTGTTGGTCACATCAAGCACAAGCATATCTGAACTGGCCCCAATAAATTGCAAGTCTTTTGTTAAAGGCGTGAGAAAGTCAACTTTGGAGATGTCCAGCAAGCCAATATCCAGTATGGCCCTCTTTTGGGTGATACCATAGTCTGTTTCATTGACTTCAAACGTTTCCCCGGAAGGGTTTGCTTCCAGTTCGCCGTAAGGAATGGCAGGTTTTTCAGTGATTTCAATAATTTCAGAGTGCAGCAGAAAGACATCATCCTTCATCCCGTCAATAGTTTTGTTCTCAAAAAGATCAATGCCAAAAAACAAGGTTTCCCCAATCCTGAAATGGTTTACGCCTTTAGGCACTAAACCTTTCATCAGCAAAGGGACCATCACAGAAGAACCACCAGAAACACCAATGATTTTTTTGCCAAACTTGGCCTCAATCAATTGCTCATATAAACTCAATTGAATTAATTTATCCTTGCTGGGCATGACACCGCTCAAACAGTTTAAATTGGAACCGATACCCACCACTTCAATATTGGGGAGCTCAAACACTTTTTTATAAAAATCAATCAAATCTTCACCCATAATGCCTTCCCGAAGGTCGCCCAGCTCAATCATAATAATCACACGGTGAATCTTGTTTTGTTTAACGGCTTCTTCAGAGAGCCATTGGATGGTTGTATATTCAGTATTGAAACTTACATCGGCAAATTCTATAATGTCTTTGATGATTTTTTTTGCAGGAGGCTTTATGTATATAGTTTCCTTTTCAGGGGCAATGGACTTTATGGTTTTCAGGTTGCCCAGCCGGGCATCACAGACTTGTTCAGGTCCAAGTGAGAGGATGTATTTTAAATAGGTTTCGTTGCCACAAAGCATTTTTAGTACAGGGGCCCATTCGATATCGTTTGTTTTAAAAAGCGATTGTAAAAAGGTATAATTGTGCCTTAACGATGATTTGCTTAAAGTTATAGAAGCCATAATATGTTGTTTTCGGCGGAAGCCTATTTTTTTACTGTAAGATACAAAAGTAAGGAAATTAAAACGCCTGCGAGAATCGGGTCAAAACCAAAGGGGATTTGAATTTCCAGAAAACTGAGCAGCAGGGTTGAAAAACCTCCAAAAAGCATCGCAAGCAAAGCGGCCAGCTGTTTTTTCTTTTTGGACCAAAGCATGCCCAAAACGGGTACCAGCAATCCTGAAACCATAAAAGCATAAGACAACAGCATCAAATCGAGCACACTGGTCATATAACTTGCAATGATTATTGCTGTAAAACCAATCACAAAAGTGATGATTTGTGAAATTAAGATGGCTTTGCGGTTGTCTTCCTTTAATCCCAAGATATCTGTTACAAAATTTCCGGAAGAAGCCAGCAGGCAACTATCGGCAGTAGACATTATTGCTGAAAAGTAAGCCGCAATCATCAAGCCCATCAGTCCGGCGGGCAGGATGTTTTTTAGCAGTAACGGCAGCCCGATTTCCGGATCCATACTGGCGACATCCTTAAAACCGTCTGCAATAAAGAGCCCTTGTTCAGCGCCCACCCTGGAGAGCAAGCCAAGAGCTATGCCCATAAAGGCCATGACCGGCCATTCAAAAAGACCGGCGATATACCAGGCTTTTTTGGCTGTCTTTTCATCCTTACAAGCATAAATGCGTTGGTATAATGTCATGCCCACAAACCAGATCGGCACTATGGTAATAAACCAATTGGCAAATTGTACCCAGCTCAAATTGGTGAGCGAGAAAAATTCCCGGGGCAAGGTTGTTTTAATTACATCCCAGCCGCCCAGGCTAAAATAAGCAATGGGAATACCCACAAAGATCAACCCGATCATCAAGATGGCCCATTGAAAAGTGTCTGTATAAATAACGGCTTTGATACCACCAAAAACAGTATAAATGATGGCAATGGCACCCATAATATAAAGTGCACTGGTCAGGTCCAAAGTTGGAAAAGTGCCCACTGCAAGTTTTGCCCCTGCCAAAAGTTGTGAAGAGGTAAAACCGAGATATCCTATAAATGAAATAATTCCTGCCACCAGGGCAACGGCAGGGCCATAATTTTCTTTAAGAAGCTGTGGAAAGGTGAGGAATTTAAGCTTGTGACCTTTATCAATAACTTTAGGGATCAGCAAAACCGCGCTGAGCCAGGCGCCAATCAAACCGGTAAAAAGCATCCACGAGCCTGATAAGCCCATTAAAAATCCCAGGCCTCCAAGGCCAATGGAAAACCCGCCGCCCACATCAGTGGCCACCACAGAGAGGCCCACGTGGAGGCTGCCCATATTTCGGCCGCCTACATAGTAGTCGTTTGTGTTTTTATTTTTTCCGTAGTAATAGAAACCTATTCCCAGAACGAGAATAAGGTAAAGTACAAAAACAAGGATGTCTAAAAAATGCATGGACTATTTTTTTAGTCGCATTGCGCTTCAAAGCTTCTAGCGACGAAGTCGCATTTCGAGGTATTTGTTTGTAAAACCAAGCTTTTCATAAAGCTTTTTTGCAGGATTGTCAGGCTCCACGTGAAGTGCAATATCACCTTCGGCGAGGCTGATGGCTTTTCCCATCAATGCTTTGCCGATGCCTTTCCCGCGGGTTTTTGCGTGTACAGCAATATACACAAGTATATTTTCAGGAATGTAACCGGACATGCCGGTTTTATTGACAATCGTAGTTCCCAGAATCTCACCGTTTTCTTCAATGGTCAAAGCAAAACCGCCGGCAGCGGCAAGTGATTCCATAGTGGCATACTCCAGGCAACTTAGGATATGCTCTTTTGGGTCACCATATTCTCCCAGATGGTCAAATAGAAAGTCAACTATTTTATCTTTTTCAGCTTTCTCCGGTTTTACGTTTGTATTGTAAATTTTAAAAGAATGCATGAGGTTTGATTTTAGTTTTCTTCTTGGTCCCTTAAATTTTGGATATAGGAAGCTTTTTGAACTTCTTTACGTCTTTTAACAGACTTTTTAGTGAAGTGTTGATTGTCGCGGAGCTTCTGAAGCACTTTCGTGTTTCTGAATTTGTGTTTCATACGCTTCAAAGCGCGCTCGATGTTTTCTCCGTCTTGTACTTTTACTTTTAGCATGTTTTTTATTTAATGTTATAAAGGGTTTTGATACTCAGATATTTGCTGAACAAAACCTTGATTTTTTAATAAAACTGATAAGGGATTGTCATCAAGCCGGAAGGCTCTAAATATTAGCAGTCATTTTCAAAGTGCAAATTTACAAATAAAATATAAGAATCCATTATATCAATAATAATTAATCTGAAAAAGAGATTGAAACGGGAATGGGATTTTAATTTTTTACCAAATTTTACTTAAAAACAATATCATAAAAAATGAATCTGCCCCGATAAAGTAAAGAGATGCTGAGAAATGATTTTTAAATAAAAAAACCGTTGAGGAGCAACCTTTCTCTTTCAATTTCTTTTTTGTGAATAACAAATTTAGGCGAACTGAGTTTCTTTTTCTTAATTTGCGCAGAACTTTTTAAATACCACAATTTGATTTCCTTGTTAAAAAGGAGCTTCTAAAAAGGATAATGAATCA
>JBBDVI010000065.1:0-7765 GCA_040903465.1 Flavobacteriaceae bacterium | reverse complement strand
AATCTCAGGCGTCACCGTGTGCGATAGCAGCAACACATCGTCTTGGTCTTTGAGTTTCTCCTGTAGCTTCACCATATTGTTTGTCATAATGGGACAAATAGTAGGACAGGTTGTAAAAAAGAAATCGGCGATGTAAATTTTGTTTTGGTAGTCTTTTTCAGTAATCGTTTCTCCGTTTTGGTTTACCAGGGCAAAGTCACCAATAGTGTGGTATTTTTTAACCCATTGCTTTGTACTGTCTACCAATTCTGCGTTCACCATATTGGGTTGATAAACCGGCAGCTTGGGGGTGGGTTTTAATGCCTGGTAGATAAATGCGATAATGATTGCCGAAAGCACCAACATCACAACCGCAAAAAATTTGTATTTGGAAAAGAATTGAAGCATTGTAGTATATTTTCAATGTGCAAAAATACAGAAATAAGCAGGCTTTTTATATCTCTAAAGAGTTAAAATACATTCCCTTAAATTTAGTTTTAAAAACTTGTTCTAAAAGTGTACTTTTGCACGTTCAATGTAAATGAAATTATGGATCCGTTTTTAGTAAAAGCTATACAGCTTATTTTAAGCTTATCAATACTGATTGTCCTGCATGAGTTGGGGCATTTTATTCCCGCTAAAATCTTCAAAACCCGGGTAGAAAAATTCTATTTGTTTTTTGACGTAAAGTTTTCGCTTTTCAAAAAGAAAATAGGTGAAACCACCTATGGAATTGGCTGGCTTCCCTTGGGAGGTTATGTGAAAATTTCTGGGATGATTGACGAAAGCATGGATAAAGAGCAAATGGCACAACCGCCCCAACCTTGGGAGTTCAGATCTAAACCCACTTGGCAGCGGCTCATTATTATGCTGGGCGGTGTGACTGTAAACATCATTGTGGGGTTCCTGATCTATGCATTGATTTTATTCAATTTTGGAAGGGATTTTGTCACTCCCGAAACCATGCCCGATGGTTTTGCCGTTCACGAAAGCTTTAAAGACCTGGGATTTCAGGATGGAGACCAGATTTTAAAAGTAAACGGCGAGAAATTTGAAAATGTGCTTGACATCAATAAATACTTGTTTTTAAGAGATGTTCAAACCATTGAAGTTTTGCGTCAGGACGGAAACACAGAAACCCTTTCTGTGCCTGAAGACATCGGTTCACAGATGTTTCAGCAAGGCATTATGGAGCCCTTTGTCCCCATTTCTGAGCCTGTGATAGACTCTGTTGTGGCAGACACCCCGGCAGATCGTGCCGGCTTACAAAAAGGGGATAAAATTGTTACTGCTAGTGATGGTGATATTGAATACTGGCACGAGTTTACAACTACCATTATTTCAAACCCATCTAAATCTGTCGCGCTAAAAGTTCAAAGGGATGAATCGATAATAGACTTGGACGTTACACCTTCAGAAGACGGCACCATTGGGGTTTTTAACAAACGAAATTTTGACGCGGTTCACAGAGAATATTCCCTTTGGGAAAGCATCACCCACGGAACCAGCTTTGGCTATGACATTTTAAGGGACTATGCGGCCCAGTTTAAATATGTGTTTACAGCCAAAGGGGCTACACAAGTTGGTGGTTTTGGAGCTATCGGAAACCTGTTTCCCGACACCTGGGACTGGCTGAACTTCTGGCAAACCACAGCATTGATTTCTATCATCCTGGCCTTTATGAACATTTTGCCCATACCGGCATTGGATGGCGGACACGTGATGTTCCTGCTTTATGAAATGGTAAGTGGCAGAAAGCCCAATGAAAAAGTAATGGAATATGCCCAGATAGTAGGGTTTTTCATAATTATTGCGCTCGTGCTTTTTGCTAATGGAAATGATGTGTACCGCTGGCTATTTGGATAAAACCGGCACTAAAAAAGATTAAGGTTGTTACAAATTGATTTAAGTTGTATTTTTCTGGTAATTAAACTTAAAAACTGAATAATGAATTCTGTATTAAAACATACCCAAAAACTCATTCTCTTATTTCTGATTATAGGAACTACTGCCGTTGCACAAGATAAAGTCTCTGACACAGAACTGAATCAATTTGCCAATGCCGTGAAAAGCATTCAGCTCATAAATCAGGAAGCGCAAAGCACTATGCTCGAAGTTGTGAAAGACTCAGGTTTTGAACTTGAAAAATTCAATGCTACTTATGACGCCGCAATGAACGAAGACACTGAAACCTTGAGTCAACTCTCTAAAGAGGAAACCAAAAGCTTTGAGAGTATCCTTGCGCGATTTGAGGCAATGCAAGCATTATTCCAGAAACAAATGGAAGATGCTATTGCAAAAGAGCAAATCACTATGAAGCGTTTCAACGAAATATCAGCACTTCTTGAAAACGATTTTGACCTGCAGACCCGTTTACAGGAGTTGATGGAAAACTAAAATTATAAAATACATATTCTTTTAAAGCCGGTTGTTTTACCGGCTTTTTTTGTGGATTTTCTTTGTGAAACCTTAAAAAAGGGTTAAAGTAATACTAAAATACCTCATATATTTTCAGACTGTCCATGAATTTGTATTTTGCGGTCATAACAAAAAACAATTAATATCATGAAATTTTTTAAGAAACCTTTACACTTTATTATGGCGTTTGCTTTTATAGCAACAACCGCATCTTTTGCTCAGGATAAAGTATCTGAAACCGAACTGACAAACTTTGCAAATGCATATACTGATATACAAGTTGTAAACGAGAAAGCACAAACCGAAATGGTTAAAGTTATTGAAAATTCAGGAATGAAAATCGAGACTTTTAATGTGATGTATCAGGCTTCACAAAATCCCAATGCGCCCATGCCTGCAGAAGTGTCTGAAACAGATACAAAAAAATATGAAGAAGTAGTTGTTGAAATTGAAAAGATGCAACCTGTTTTCCAAAAAGAAATGGAAACTGCCATAGCCGACAATAATATGACTGTAGAACGTTATCAGCAGGTAGTTACAATGCTTCAAACAGACCCTGAATTACAACAAAAACTTCAGGCCAAAATGCAACAATAATAAAGGATTTTACTTTATTTTTATAAACCTCCCCTCCGGGAGGTTTTTTTATTGAAAAAAAAATTATCTTGTGTTGAATATAGAAAAGAAACCTGATAATAACCCATGGAACAAATTATTGTATTTAGTGTGTTGGCCATCGCATTGTTTTTGTTTATCTGGGATAAAGTCCGTTATGATATCGTGGCTTTTCTGGCACTTGTTACCCTGGTGATTTTTGACATCATTCCTTCTGAAGAAGCGTTCTCGGGACTTGGACATCCTGCAGTTATAACTGTTGCCGCCGTTTTGGTGATCAGCAAAGCATTACAGTATTCAGGTTTGGTAGACCTTATTGTGGACTGGATCAGTAAAGTTTCACAAAAACTTTGGGTTCAGGTCATATTGCTTTCGACCATTGTAGCGCTGGCCTCAGGGTTTATAAACAATATTGGCGCCCTGG
This sequence comes from Flavobacteriaceae bacterium, assembly GCA_040903465.1. Lineage (GTDB taxonomy): Bacteria > Bacteroidota > Bacteroidia > Flavobacteriales > Flavobacteriaceae > Planktosalinus. The sequence continues at coordinate 4,329 of JBBDVI010000065.1, read as the reverse complement.
CCATCATCATGCCGGTTGCACTACACCTTTCGCGAAAAAATGACTTTTCACCGTCATTGCTGTTGATGCCCCTGGCTTTTGCCTCTATCCTTGGTGGGATGACCACACTCATAGGAACACCCCCAAACATTATCATCTCCACTTTCAGGGACCAACAATTAGGAGAACGTTATAGTATGTTTGATTTTGCACCCGTAGGATTCTCCTTAACGGTCATTGGGCTTTTATTCATCACCCTTCTGGGCTGGCGGTTTTTACCCAAAAGACAATCCAAAGAAGCCATTGCCGATATGTTTGAAATTGACAATTATATCACCGAAATGGTCATTTCTGAAGAATCTGAACTGATTGGGGTTCCGGTTTCCAAATTCAATACCGTAGGTGAAACTGAAATAACTGTACTTGGTATTATCAGGAACGGGACACGCATTCACGCCCCTTCAGCGTGGGAAGAGTTTCAGAAAGGGGACATCCTAATCGCCGAGGGAGATACTGACGATTTTAAAAAATTCTCAGACGCAAACAAAGCCATGCTCGCCGAAGGAAAACGCGTGAGGGACACTGCCAAGGGTTCATCTGATATTCAAACCCAGGAAGCGATAGTGATGGCTACTTCTCCCCTGGTAGGCAAAAGTGCCATAGATTCCAAAATAAGAACACAATATAAAGTGAATGTTCTGGCCATTGCACGTCAAAACAGAAAAATGAATAAAAGGCTTTCAAAAATTAAAATTAAACCCGGTGATGTATTGCTTCTGCAGGGAGAATCAACAAATCTGAAGGAAGCTATTAAATCACTTCAATTTTTACCTCTGGCAAAAAGGGAACTCAACATCGGCAAACCCAAAAGGATTATCGGTGCGCTGGGCATTTTTATTGCGGCAATTATGTGTGTTGTGTTAGGGCTATTGCGTGTGGAAATCGCTTTTTCACTGGCAGCTGTTCTTTTAGTGCTATCAAAAATTCTTCCCATTAAAGAAGTTTATTTGAGCATTGACTGGCCGGTGATCATTTTACTGGCAGCTATGATTCCCGTAGGGGAAGCATTTGAATCCAGCGGTGGTGCAGATACGGTAACCAGTCTCATATTGAGCCTTGATAATACATACCCCACCTGGCTGTTTATGGGAATTTTAATGGCCGCTACACTGCTCTTGTCAAACATTATAAACAATGCCGCTACAGTGGTATTAATGGCTCCCATTGCCATTAAAATAGCCGAAAACTTTGATGTTTCTACAGACCCTTTTCTAATGGTTATAGCCGTTGGAGCCTCCTGTGCTTTTCTCACACCCATTGGTCACCAGTCAAACACGCTTGTTATGGGACCCGGTGGCTATAAATTCAGTGATTACTGGAAGATGGGCCTGCCCCTAACTTTGATAATTCTCTTGATAGGTGTACCTTTGATTTTATATGTTTGGCCCCTTTAAAAAAACCCTTAAAGATTACAAACGATGAAAAAATTTAAAATCATCCCCTCACCAAAGAATTTCGAGAATAAAGAAAAAATTATTCTGCGAGATTTTTTGGCGATGGAACGCACATCCCTAGCAAATGAACGCACGTTATTTTCTTATATCAGGGCTTCCTTGTATATGGGCATTGGTGGGGTTGCTATTTTGGAATATGAAGGGTTTGCTACCTTTAGCTGGTTGAGTTATGTGGTTTTTGGATTGAGTTTGGTTTTGATTTTTATAGGGGTTTTCAGGTACAGGCGGTTGAAGAAAAAATTGGATAAATATTACAGCTCGATGAATATTGAAAGAGAGCAACAAAAACAAAAATCTGAATAACCTTTTATTTATTACTCCGCAAAACCAACTGTTCTGTTGATTGGTGAATTTCTTCTGAAGTTCCATCCTGCAAAGCCTGAAGTGTGCCCTTTGCCAGTTTTTTTCCCAACTCCACGCCCCATTGATCATAACTAAAGATATTCCAAATGACGCCCTGTACAAAGAGTTTGTGTTCATAAAGCGCAATGAGTGACCCGAGATTTTCAGGAGTTAGTTGTCTTATTAAGAGGGTGTTTGATGGCCTGTTGCCTTCAAATATCTTAAAAGCGTCCTCTATAGCTTCACCCTGAGTTCCATTCAGCAGTGCTTCAGACTGGGCAAAACAATTGGCCAGCAAGATATCCTGATGATGGTCTAGTTTGTGAAGCGCTTTCGCGAAAGCGATAAAATCCACTGGAATCAATTTTGTGCCCTGATGCAGCAATTGAAAAAAAGCGTGCTGTGCATTGGTGCCGGTGCTCCCCCAAATAATGGTTCCGGTTTGATAAGTGACCGGGTTCCCGTTTCTGTCAACCCCTTTACCATTACTTTCCATGACCGCTTGTTGCAAATAAGGAACCAATTTCGACAAATACTGGTTATAAGGCACCATGACCTCACTTTCTGATCGATAAAAGTTGTTGTACCATACGGAAAGCAATGCCAAAACCACAGGGATGTTATCTTTAAAAGACGTGTTTTTAAAGTGGGTATCCATTTGGTGGGCTCCTTTCAACAGCTTTTCAAAATTGGGATAACCCACCGCACAACAAACGGACAGTCCTACTGTGCTCCATAGCGAAAAACGACCGCCAACCCAGTCCCACATCGGGAACATATTTTCGGGGGCGATTCCAAAATTTTCCACTTCTTTTCTATTAGTGGAAACAGCGACAAAATGAGATTCAATATCCAGCAGGGTCGCCTTTTGTAAAAACCAATTTCTCACAGTGGAGGCATTGGTAATGGTTTCCTGTGTTGTAAAAGTTTTGGAAACAATGATAAAAAGTGTGGTCTCCCTGTCGAGTTTTTTTAAAATTTCCTGAACGTGGTCGCCATCTACATTAGAAATGTAATGCACCCGTAAATGATTTTTATAGTAACCAAGTGCTTCCGTGACCATTTGCGGTCCCAAATCACTTCCGCCAATGCCTATATTGACCACATCAGTAATGGGTTTGCCTGAGTATCCTTTCCAGGTTTTATCGATAATGCGCTTTGAAAATACACGCATTTTTTTGAGGGCTTGTTTGACCTCTTTGGGCATGTTCTCAAAATCACGCAACGCAGTATGGCGTACTGCCCTTTCTTCTGTTTGATTTATTTTTTCTCCTGAAAACTGGGCTTCAATGGCTTGTTTGAGTTGAACTTCTTCGGCTAGTTGAAGCAGCAAATCCAAAGTTTCAGGCGTAATCCTGTTCTTTGAATAATCCACATAAAAATCTTGCCATTCAATGCAAAAGCGGGTCACACGGGAAGGGTCTTCTGAAAAATATTTTTGCATTTTATCAGCACGCACCACTTCAAAGTGCTTCTTCAAATCAGACCAGGCTTTTGTCGTTATGGGATTTATGGCAGGAAAACTCATATGCTGTTCAGTTTGTTTTTTCTGTAGTATTCAATCAATCCGTCAATGGGTCTTCTAACGATATTTCCAAGTTCAAGATTGTATCTATTGAGACAATCCTGAATGATATCTTTGGAAAAATGGGCAATGGAGCCAATAAAATGGATGGGTACCTGTTGCGCTTCCTTATAACAAAGTATTTTGTATTCTATAAATTTAAGAACCCCTTCACTGATCAGGTTATAAAAATAACCATTTACTTCTTCTCTTGTGAAAATAAATTCGGCAAAGGAGGCTAAATAGGTATTTGGGTTAGGTTTTTTATACAAATTGGTTTTTATCACATCGGGATTCAGGTCATATATTTGTTCAAAATCCAATGCAATTTGTGCAGGCATTTTCTTGTAAAAATAATCCCTGATGAGGCGTTTGCCAAAATAGTTTCCGCTGGCTTCATCCATCAGTATAAATCCCAGGGAATCGACATTGGTTTTGGCGGTTTTTCCATCAAAATAACAACTGTTTGAGCCGGTGCCAAAGATACAGACAATGCCCGGTTGGTCTGTTACCGCAAGAGCTGCTGCTACCATATCTTCATCTACCGTGACTGCGGCATTTGTGAAAAGTGAAGTAAGTGTCTTGTGTAAAATTTCTTTTGGGGTTACTGTACCGCAACCTGCACCATAAAAATCAAGTACCTCAACCTTTTTAAAAACCTGTTGAAGATCCTTGTTTTCTTTTATTCTGGCTTTAAGCTCCTCTTCAGGAACTACTGCAGGGTTTAATCCGGACGTTCTTGTCCTGAGCACCTCGTTCCCGGATATATCAAGCAAGACCCAGTCACATTTTGTTGAGCCGCCGTCTGCTATTAAAATCATAATTTACAATTTAGCAACATGTGCAGCAAGGTCAACCAACTTTGACGAATATCCATACTCGTTGTCATACCAAGCCACTAACTTAAAGAAATTATCATTAAGGGCAATA
>JBBDVI010000064.1:0-7812 GCA_040903465.1 Flavobacteriaceae bacterium | reverse complement strand
CTTGCAAAAATGCCTCACCTCTTGATGGCCGGTGCAACAGGACAAGGTAAATCAGTGGGACTGAATGCCATTCTGACTTCACTGCTCTACAAAAAACACCCGGCCGAAGTGAAGTTCGTACTGGTAGACCCCAAGAAAGTGGAACTCACGCTTTTTAATAAAATTGAACGCCACTATCTCGCAAAATTACCTGATTCAGGAGATGCGATTATAACAGATAACAGCAAGGTTATCAACACACTGAATTCACTCTGTATTGAAATGGACCAGCGTTATGACCTGCTAAAAGATGCCATGGTGCGCAACATAGCAGAATACAACGTCAAGTTCAAAGCCCGAAAGCTCAACCCAAATGACGGGCATAAGTTTTTGCCTTACATTGTTTTGGTAGTGGACGAATTTGCAGATTTGATCATGACCGCCGGTAAAGAAGTGGAAACGCCCATTGCGAGATTGGCACAGCTGGCACGTGCCATCGGTATTCATTTGATTATTGCAACGCAACGACCATCGGTAAATGTTATTACCGGTATCATCAAGGCCAACTTCCCGGCGCGTATAGCCTTCAGGGTAACTTCAAAAATCGATTCCCGCACCATTTTGGACAGCTCGGGAGCAGACCAGCTCATCGGTCGGGGGGATATGCTTTTTACACAAGGCAATGACCTGACACGCTTGCAGTGTGCCTTTGTCGACACCCCTGAGGTTGAGCAAATTACAAATTACATCGGTTCCCAACGTGCATATCCCAGTGCCCATTTGTTACCAGAGTATTCAGCAGAGGACGGTGGCACAAATCTTGATATAGGTATCGACGAAAGGGATGCTATGTTCAGGGAAGCCGCAGAAGTTTTGGTTATTGCCCAACAAGGTTCAGCATCACTTTTACAACGAAAATTAAAATTAGGATATAACCGTGCCGGCCGCATCATAGACCAACTCGAGGCTGCAGGCATCGTGGGGCCTTTTGAAGGGAGCAAGGCCAGACAGGTATTAGTACCCACTCTGGAAGCTTTGAATCAACTTTTAAATAATGAAACAGAATAAAACACTAACAATGAAAAATGTAACTTGTTTACTCGTCGCAATTTTTGCAACAACACTTCTTTTTGCTCAAAGTGATCAAAAAGCAAAAAACCTTTTGAATGAGGTTTCCGCAAAAGTGAAAAGCTATGAAAACATACAGATTGATTTTAAATACAGTCTGAGAAACACCAAAGAAAACATCAATCAGGAAACCCGTGGTGACGTAACCCTGAAAGGCGACAAATACCTTCTTGACTTAATGGGAACCACCCGCCTCTTTGACGGAAAAAAAATATACACCATTGTACCTGAAGATGAAGAAGTTATTATTTCTACTTATTCATCTGAAAATGACGAAGACATTACGCCTTCAAAAATGCTAACCTTTTACGAAAAAGGATATACATATAAATGGGACATTGTCCAGGATATAAAAGGCAGGAAAATTCAGTATATCAAGTTAAAACCCATGGACAGCAATGCTGAAATAAAAGATATTCTTTTGGGAATAGACCCGCAAACAAAACACATTTATAAACTCATCCAAAAGCAAGACAACGACACCGAAATTACCATTACAGTAAATTCTTTTAAAACCAATCAGCCATTGCCAAACACATTGTTTACTTTTGATGCCGGCAAATACAAAGGCTACTATATCAACAACCTGGACTAGCATTGAAGATTTTAGACAAATATATACTGGTTTCATATCTCAAAACATTTATCAGTGTTTTTGTGATACTCATGTTTATATTTGTCCTGCAAACCATCTGGCTTTATATTTCTGAACTCGCCGGAAAAGACCTGGACCTTGAAATTATTTTAAGGTTCCTCCTCTATTTTTCCCCAAAATTGATTCCCTTGGTTTTACCGTTAACCATTCTGGTTTCCTCCATTATGGTTTTTGGGAGTTTTGCTGAAAAGTATGAATTCGCTGCCATGAAATCCACCGGCATTTCCCTGCAAAGGGCCATGCGCAGTTTAATGGTTTTTATATTATTGCTTAGCGGAATTGCCTTTTTCTTTGCAAACAATGTAATCCCCTGGGCAGAATATAAATCCCTGAACTTACGCCGAAACATTGCCCAGCTTAAACCAGCGGTAGCGATTGCAGAAGGGCAGTTTAGCGAGGTGGGTGATATCACCATTAAAGTTGCTAAAAAGAGTGGTGAGAAAGGGCAGTTTTTAGATGATATAATTATTCATAAAAAAAATCCGCAGCGTACGGGCAATTATACCGTAATCAAGGCAAACAAAGGAGAACTTACCAGTCAGGAAGGATCCAATACCTTATCACTCATTTTAAGGGATGGAAACTATTATGATGAGATTTTCCAGAAAGACCCTAAAAAACAACAAAAAAAACCACACGCAAAAAGTTATTTTGATGAATATACCATCAATATTGACCTTTCTGGTTTTAATGACATTGACCTGGAACAGGAACAGGAATTGTCCAATGAAAAAATGTACCGCATGGGGGACTTGAAAAATGAAATAGATACCATGGCTTTAAACTACAGCAAGGAAGTGCAAAAGTTTCCTGAAGACATAAAAATGAGAAGTGGTATTACCACAATCAACACCAATTACAAGGCAGAAACCAGTGACACAAAACCGGTTAATAGTATTTTAGAAGCATATAAAAATCCTGATAAAAAACAAATCCTGGAATTGGCAATCAATAATGTAAACGGTGCCATACAAACCATTGACGCAAAGAAAATAGATTTGTACAACAAACAGAAGCGCATCAACAAATATGAAATTGCCTTGCACGATAAGTTTGTGATTACATTTGGCTGCATTGTTCTGTTTTTTGTAGGTGCCCCGCTGGGTGCCATTATCAGGAAAGGGGGTATGGGCTTGCCAATGGTCATTGCCATTGCACTTTTCCTTACCTACCATTTTATTGGTATTTTTGCAAAAAACAGTGCAGAAAATGGAAAAATGATACCTTTCATAGGGTCGTGGTTCTCGACATTTATAATGCTACCTCTAGGAATCTGGTTAACATACAGGGCCACAACAGATCAGGGGATTTTTGATATGGACGCCATCACCCAACCGATTGGTAATTTCTTCAAGAAATTATTCAAAATAAAGTCTTCTGATTTATAGAATAAGTACCTTTGCACTTTTAAAATTAAACTAGCATCCCTTTGACTACAAAAGCCATACAATTGAACACGATTGAAGAAGCCATTGAAGACATCAGAAACGGCAAAGTAATAATTGTTGTTGATGATGAAGACCGTGAAAACGAAGGTGACTTTCTGGCTGCAGCAGAAATGGCCACGCCCGAAATGATTAACTTTATGGCCACGCATGGCAGAGGACTCATCTGTACCCCCATTACAGAATCAAGATGCAGCGAATTAAACTTACAGATGATGGTTGGGACCAATACAGACCCGATGGAAACGGCTTTTACCATTTCAGTGGATTTAAAAGGACACGGCGTCACCACAGGGATTTCAGCATCAGACCGGGCAAAAACAGTAAAATCACTCATCAATCCTGATACAAAACCTTGGGACCTGACCAGACCGGGACATATTTTTCCGCTTAAAGCGAAAGAAGGCGGCGTTTTGAGACGCACAGGTCATACCGAAGCAGCCATAGACTTTGCCCGCCTCGCAGGACTACAACCCGCCGGTGTGATTGTGGAAATCATGAATGAGGACGGAACCATGGCACGATTGCCGCAATTGGTTAAAATCGCCGAAAAATTTGACCTGAAACTGGTTTCTATCGAAGATCTGGTGGCTTACAGGATGAAACACGACTCGCTGATTGAGAAGAAAGAAGATTTCGAAATCCAGACCAACTTTGGTGCTTTCCAGCTCAGGGCATACAAACAAACCACAAATGATCAGGTACACTTGGCGCTTACAAAAGGCAGCTGGAAAGAAAATGAACCGGTGTTGGTACGTGTAAACTCCACACTGGTCAATTATGATATCCTGAGTACCCTGACAAACAATACAGACAAAAAACTGGATGATATGTTCCAGATTCTCAACAACGAAGGGAAAGGGGCTATTGTATTCATTAACCAGCAAAGCCAGTCACTCGATATCCTGAACCGACTGGGAGCGCTGCGACAAATGCAAACCAAAGGCGAAGTTGTCAAGGCACCTCAAATCAAGATGGATACCAAGGATTTTGGTATCGGTGCACAAATCCTGCACGATTTGGGAATCCACAAAATCAAACTGATGTCAAACACCCAGCAAACCAAACGTGTGGGAATGATAGGTTACGGCCTTGAGATAATGGAATATATCAACTATTAAGCACAGCACGGATTGCTGAAACCATTTTTGAAGCCCGTTCTTTTACTTGTTCCTCTGTCCAACTCAATTTTACCAAAGCAGAAACAGTCCTGCCCATAACGGCATCGCTTTTTGAGAAATCGGTGGTGTTCAAATCCTGGATTTGATCCTTGATTTCTTGTGACAATGGAGCCAGAGATTTTAAATTCCTGAGGTGTTCCCAGCCGTTGATATAATGCCAGTTGTTTTTATACCAGTAAAAACAAGCATCTACCCCGCTTTCTCCCAATGCTTTATGGGCTTTTTCAGCGGAAGTGGCATCCGGTAAAAAGAAATTTACAAAAGAATAGTTTTCAACGCCGGTTTCAGGAACCCTTCTGAAGGTAATACCTTCAACGGTTGCCAGAGCCTCTCTTAGTATTGTATAATTGCGTTTTTGAATTTCCAGAAAGTCATCCAGTTTTTGAAGCTGTGCAATACCCACTGCGGCATTCAGTTCAGATATCCTGAAATTATACCCCAAATTCGGGTGTGTTTCAGCACCACGGTCTTTACCAATATGGTCATGACCGTGATCCTGATACTGGTCTGCATGGATGTAAAAATCTTTGTTGTTGGTTATCACGGCACCGCCTTCCCCACAAGTGATTGTTTTTACAAAGTCAAAAGAAAAACAACCCAGGTCACCATAGGAACCCAAAGGCTTTCCGGCAAAACTTCCGCCTAGAGCCTGGCAGGCATCTTCAAGCAAAAGCAAACCGTGTTTATCGCAAATAGCTTTCAGTGCAGCAAGATCAGCCATGGAACCGCACATATGCACGGGCATCACACATTTGGTTTTTGAAGTGATGGCTTTTTCCACAGCGTGTGGGTCGAGCGTTAAGGTATCATCAATATCTACCAACACAGGAACCGCACCCAGCATCATAATCGATTCAAAAGTGGCAACAAAAGTAAAGGTGGGCATAATGACCTCATCTCCTGCCCCCACGCCTGCACTGGCAAGGGCAACGGTTAATGCAGCCGTCCCACTGGAGACCAGCTGGCAATGTTCTGCCTGCATGCGTTTTGCGAATGCCTGTTCAAACTCCCGGGCTTTCCAGTGGTCGTTGCGCATTCCGTCAAAACCATAGCGCATCAAAACGCCGCTTTCCAAAACATCGTTTACTTCTTTTCGTTCTTCATTTCCAAATAATTCAAATCCGGGCATAGTATTGTAGTATATTTTTAAAGGTGAATAATTGTATCGTTCATATCTTTCCTCACTTTTTTCATATCTGCAAAAAAGTCATCATCAGAACGATATCCCACCGGCATGACCAAAACGGACCTTAAACCTTTTTCCTGAAGCTTCAAATAGGTGTCATACCCTTCGGGTTCAAAACCTTCGATGGGGCACGAATCAATTTTTTCAAGGGCACACACCGTAAGCAGATTGCCCATGGCTAGATAGGCCTGGTTTTTTGCCCACGCAAAAATTGCGGCTTTATCCTTTTGCTCAAAATCCTGTATTAAAATATCTCTGAAAGGCGCCAAAATGGTTTTTGAAGTCCCGCGTGTGTTTTGGACCCGCTCAAAATAATTTGTTATGTATTCAGCATCGACGTCTGTAACCACACAAAAAATAAGTAGATGTGAGGCATCCTGCACCTGCTTTTGATGCATGGTCAAGGGCACAAGGTCTTTTTTTATTTCTGCATCCTCAATGATAAGAAGTTTAATGGGTTGCAACCCATAGGAAGTTGCCGTGAGGTTGAAAGATTCTTTCAGAGTATTGATTTTTTCTTCAGAAAGTCTTTTTGAAGGGTCAAATTTTTTTGTGGCATAACGCCAGTGAAGGTCATGTATGATGGTTTTCGTCATTCAGAACGGTTTCTTACAAAAATAAGAATCGATTATGGAATAAAAGGTAAAAGTTTTAAAAATTACTTTAAAAAAAGCTTTAGTAAACAAAAAAAGCATTTTATATTTGCCTCCGCTAAGGAGAAATGGCAGAGCGGTCGAATGCGGCAGTCTTGAAAACTGTTGAGGGTCACACCTCCGGGGGTTCGAATCCCTCTTTCTCCGCTTAAAAGCCTGTAAACAGTGTGTTTACGGGCTTTTTCATTTTGGATAATATCATGTAATATCATTTAAAATCATCCTAATCGGTGTAAAATTCGATGTAACTTATTTGGTCGAAAAATTTATCACTTAAGTGAGATATTTCCTTCAAAAATTTTATAAACCCTTGGTATGCTTGTTGTTATAAATGGATTAAATAGTGTAAATTAGGTCTTATGTTTTACAAAATCCTAAAGCCAGGGAAACCGGCGGAAATCCCACTGGAAGAAAGTGGCGCTACTAAATTATGAAGGGAATATTTTTTGTAAATTTTCATAGCCATTAAAAAACAAAAGTAGGTAAAATTCCAAATATTAGGATATATTCTAAATTAAATAAAATTTGGGATAATGGTACTATTCATCGCTAATTGAATTTTATTCTATTATATTTTCTGTAATCGGCTGAGGGGTAGGGGTGCTGATATTAATTAACCGGAAGCAAATGGAGATCCAAATAGAAGGTCAAATTCAACCAGATATTAGCGGAATATAATTTATAGCGGATTTAAAACTTCTCAGTTTCGTAAGTGTATTTATGCTTTTCTGGCTGACTTTCATAGGATTTGCTTTTATTATGGGAATTATTGGAGTCATAAATCAAGGAACGAGTCCTTATATTCTTAATTTTTCCCGTAATAATAATGGAATTAAATTAGTTAATTACGGCATATACAGTCAAAGAGAAAAGTTAATAAGAGACCTGAAAAGAATTTTGCACCTAAGGAATTAGCAAAATAGTGCGAGTTGCCCATTTGAATTAGTATCTTCTTCAAACTTAATGGCTGGCTTTTTTTCTTGAAAAGAGTATGCAATAAGGCTGGCTACGAGATTTATTATAAAATTACCAAAGCTTCGGTGCCTGGAATGCTCTGCGTGACAGATATTCTAAGCTGGTCGTTTATTGTTTCTATGACAGAGCGTTTTCGGAGCAATATTTTCTCTCTCATGGTCATCATACATTTTTCATATTATTGCGGATTCCTGTAACCAGATGCAATCCATCTTCAAACAGCATCGCCGCTAGATTTTTTGATATATATCCTTTATCCGCATATAAATCCCCAAATATCTTGTTCAATATATTCCCTTCTTTTAGCGGTTCTCTGTCGTCCACATTGCCTCGAGTAAGAACGAAATTCAGAATTTCGCCTTTATCATTCACGATGAGATGCAACTTAAAACCATGGAACCAGCCCATAGTAGATCTTCCTGTTGTTGCTATACCTTCAAAAACCCTGTTGGACCTTATGCGTTTGTTCTTGCACACCCTTGACGGAGTGGAATCGACAAACGATATGCCAGTACATCCGCCCAGGCAACGTGTTTTCATAAATAATACAAGGGCAACATATTGTACTGCATAAGTTACGTAAACCGATTGTAGGAAACAGTTTCTGGGA
>JBBDVI010000063.1:0-7837 GCA_040903465.1 Flavobacteriaceae bacterium | reverse complement strand
GGCGCCTGTTCCTGATATAGTGGGGATTCCCACGTGATATACTGCTTTGTTCTCAACCAGATCCCAACCTTGATAATCTGATGCGCTACCTGGATTTTTTAAAAGTAGGGAAACTGCTTTAGCCAGATCCATGACACTTCCGCCACCGATACCAATTATCCCGGATGGAATCTTTTCAAAATTCTTTTTCAGTTGTTCCACAATGGTATCAACATCTAATGTTTTGGGCTCTTCAAGCGTCGAAACAAAGATTAGCTTATCATTAAATTTTAAAGGAATTCTCTTTGTTAGACTTTCTTTTCCTTTAAAAACGTCATCAACAAGGTAAATAAAAGGTGCATCTTCTTTGCGTTTTACTTCTATTATATTTGATAATTGGTCAAAACATCCGGAACCAAAAACCACTTTGGGAACCATCGGGAAGTTGCGGTGTTTGTTGTTTACGCTTTGTTTTGATTTTTGTAAAAGTATGTTGGCACGTTTTAAATCTTCAGGGGTGTCGATTTCAACACTCTTGAGGTTTGATACAGCCATTTTTATGTTTTTACCATATTCCAAAAAACGTATACATTCAATTTTTTCAACAGCCTCAAGTTCGCCCATAGGCAATCTGTAAAAATCAAGGATGGCTTGTTTCCTGAATGCATATATACCTTTGTGCTTGTAATAATCTGTTTTAATGCTTTTATCACGGGGATATGGCATTGGGGAACGCGAAAAATACAAGGCAAAATTGTTTTTATCAACAACTACTTTGACTGTGTTGGGATCGCTTATCTCCTTCCAGTCTGTTATCTGACTCATTAAAGATGCGAGATCAATTTTATCTGCATCATCACCTTCAAATACTTTCAGAACCTTTTCAAGCCCTGCCCTATTGGTAAAAGGTTCATCGCCTTGAACATTTACTACAATATCAACATCCATTTTTTCAACAGCTTCAGCAATTCTGTCTGTACCACAGTCATGCTCCTTCAAACTCATTATAGCTTTACCGCCGTTATGCTTTATCTCGTCATAAATAATTTTACTGTCTGTTACCACAAATACATCATCAAAAAGTTGTGTGTTTAATGTGGCCTCATATGTTGTTAAGATGACACTTTTACCGCCTAAATCCTGCATTAGTTTTCCCGGAAAGCGTGAAGCGGCATAGCGGGCAGGTATCATTGCGATAACCTTTAAAGATTGTTTTTTCAAAAGATATGGGTTTTAATCAAAACCAAAATTAAGATTTTATTGTTGAATGTCCTATGATATTTATGCTATTTCGAAAATATATTTTCTTAATCTCCGACCTATTATATTTGTTTTTTCATTCATTTCAGAGCAAGAAATGTCTGTTAATAAAATACATTTTTTATCGAAGTAAATAATTGTATTTTTATCCCTTAAATTTTTTGAAACTTTTCATGGGAAAAATCATTGCTATTGCAAATCAAAAAGGAGGAGTTGGTAAGACAACTACCTCTGTTAACCTGGCAGCCTCTTTGGGCGTGTTGGAAAAACGCGTCCTGCTGATCGATGCAGACCCTCAGGCAAATGCCACATCAGGGTTGGGTATTGATGTTGAACAGGTTGAAGTGGGTACTTACCAGATTTTTGAACACAGTGTTTCAGCAAAAGATGCCATCGTAAAAACAGCATCACCAAACCTTGACATCTTACCCGCACATATCGACCTTGTTGCCATTGAAATAGAACTTGTTGACAAGGAAGAACGTGAGTATATGCTCAAAAAAGCAATAACTGACTTAAAATCAGAGTATGATTTTATTTTAATTGACTGCGCTCCTTCCCTGGGTTTATTAACCCTAAATGCATTAACGGCAGCCGACTCTGTTTTGATTCCCATTCAATGTGAGTATTTTGCGCTGGAAGGTTTGGGTAAACTGTTAAATACCATAAAAAGTGTTCAAAAAATACACAATCCCGCTTTGGATATTGAAGGCCTGTTATTAACGATGTATGACTCACGACTGAGGCTTTCAAATCAGGTTGTAGAAGAAGTAAAAAAGCATTTTGACGAAATGGTTTTTAAAACAATCATCCAGCGAAATGTGCGTTTAAGTGAAGCACCCAGTTATGGAGAGAGCATTATCACCTATGATGCAGGAAGCAAAGGAGCCAATAATTATCTGAGTTTGGCTGAAGAAATAATTATAAAAAACAAATAAGCATGGCCAAAGCGACAAAGAAACAAGCTTTAGGTAGAGGGCTTTCAGCCTTACTGAAAGACCCTGATAACGATATAAAATCTGCAAACGATAAAGGCGCAGACAAAGTAGTGGGCAACATTGTAGAGCTTGAATTGGATACCATTGAAGTTAACCCACACCAACCCAGAACAAGTTTTAATGAGGAAACCTTGCAGGAATTAGCTTCCTCAATTAAAGAACTTGGAGTTATACAGCCCATAACTGTCAGAAAATTGGATTTTAACAAGTTTCAACTGGTTTCAGGAGAGCGCCGTTTCCGGGCTTCAAAACTGGTTGGCCTTAAAACAATCCCGGCATACATTCGTATTGCAAATGATCAGGAATCGCTTGAAATGGCATTGGTTGAAAACATCCAGAGACAAGATCTTGACCCCATTGAAATCGCCTTATCATACAGCCGTTTGATTGAAGAAATTCAGCTTACGCAGGAAGAGATGAGTAGCAGGGTGGGTAAAAACCGTTCTACAATTGCCAATTATTTACGCCTGTTAAAACTAGACCCCATCATTCAGACAGGAATCAGAGACGGGTTCATATCCATGGGACACGGGCGCGCTATAATCACAATTGATGACCCATCACAGCAACTGGACGTTTACGAAAAAATTATATCCAATTCCCTTTCGGTAAGAGAAACCGAAGCCTTGGTAAGAAAATCTCAAAACAAACCCGAAACAAAAAGTAGCACAACACATACTGCCCCTGCTTTCGCCAAAAAGGCCAGCAAAGAGCTTTCAGACCTCTTTGAGGTAAAAGCAGAAGTAAAAGCAAATGCTTCAGGAAAAGGCAAACTCATCATACCTTTTAAAAACAAAGCCGAATTTGAGCGCATTACTAAATTAATCCAAGGTGAAAAGTAACCACATTCTTTTACCCATTTTATTGCTTTTTTGCCTGAAATCATTTTCGCAAGAACAAGATACCCTTGCTGTTACAACGCAAGACAAATCCCTTGTCACAAATCAGGTTATCAAAGAACCTTATGACCCACTGGCCCCTTCACGGGCCGCTTTTTATTCAGCGGTTATACCAGGTTTGGGACAGGTGTATAATGAAAAATACTGGAAAGTGCCCATTGTCTATGCCGGAATTGGTACAAGCATTTACTTTTACACAACCAGCAAGAAAGAATACAACCGTTTCAGGGATGCTTACAAGAGACGGCTTGCCGGTTATACCGATGATGAATTTGAAGGCATTGCAGATGAAACCCTCATCAGGGCACAGCGAAATTCAAGACGAAATATGGATGTGAGTATTGCTGTTGCCGTAGGCTTTTATCTTATCAATATTGTGGATGCTAATGTCGATGCCCATTTAAAACAATATAATATTTCAGAAGATTTATCTCTGTCACCAACACTTGATTACAACCCTTATCAAACTTCTACCAACTATGGTTTTTCTTTAATCTATAAAATAAAATAAATGAAAATCGCACTTTTAGGATATGGTAAAATGGGGAAAACCATTGAAAAACTGGCTACGGAAAAAGGACATTCCATAGTAGCAAGAGTTGGGTCTGATTCAAATTACAGCGGTATTGAAGAAGCTGATACAGCCATTGAATTCAGCACTCCTGAAGCCGTCATAAAAAATCTTGAAACGTGTTTCAATCTAAATATCCCAGTGGTTTGTGGCACCACAGGATGGCTTGACAAAAAAGATGAAATGTTAAAAAAGTGCCAAGCCGGTAACGGAAGCTTTATTTATGCATCAAACTTCAGTGTGGGTGTCAATATTTTCTTTGCCCTGAACAAAAAACTCGCAGAAATGATGTCAGACCATAAAGATTACAATGTGAGTATTGAAGAAATACACCATACACAAAAACTGGACGCACCAAGTGGCACAGCAATTACCCTCGCTGAAGGCATCATCGAAAACAGTGATTATAAAAACTGGAAGTTAGATCGCGCAGATGAAAATGAAATTCCGGTTAAAGCCATACGTAAAGACGATGTAAAAGGCACACACATTATTGCATACAAATCAGAAATTGACACCTTGAGCATTTCACACGAGGCCCACACAAGAGATGGTTTTGCACTTGGAGCCATCCTCGCGGCAGAGTGGTTACAAAACAAACAACAAGGTATTTATACCATGAGCGACGTGTTAGGCTTATAAAAAAAACAGCATAAAAAATAAAACACTATGACACTTACAGAATGGTTTCTCTTTTTCCTGATAGTCCAGGTAATTCATTTTTTAGGTACCTGGAAGTTATACCAAAAAGCCGGTAGAAAAGCTTGGGAAGCTGCCGTCCCGGTATACAATGCGGTTATCCTTATGAAAATCATAAACCGCCCCTGGTGGTATGTCATTTTACTGTTTATACCCATAATAAACCTCATTATGTTTCCGGTAGTATGGGTAGAAACCTTACGCAGTTTTGGTAGAAACAGTACTACAGACACTTTATTGGGGATTTTTACCCTTGGTTTTTATATTTATTACATCAATTACACACAAGATGTTACTTATATTCACGACCGAAGTCTAAGACCAAAAAGTGGTTCAGGAGAATGGGTAAGTTCCATTCTTTTTGCGGTAGTGGTTGCCACGATTGTACACACATATTTTATACAACCCTTTACCATTCCCACTTCATCACTTGAGAAAACCCTTCTTGTGGGAGACTTTCTTTTTGTAAGTAAAATGCATTATGGAGCACGAACGCCGATGACCGCCGTTTCATTTCCAATGGTTCACGACACTATTCCGGTAGCAAAAGTAAAATCCTATACAAACAAACCTCAAATCCCATATTTCAGGTTTCCGGCTTTCGAGGAAATTGAACGCAATGACATCGTGGTATTCAACTGGCCCACAGACACGGTGCCTTATTTCTTTTACCGCGGACCTGAAAGTTATAAAAAACCCATAGACAAAAAATCAAATTATGTCAAAAGGGCTGTTGGTATTCCAGGGGATTCCCTGGAAATAAGAGATGGATATGTTTATATAAACGGAAAACAAAACGAGTTGCCTGACAGGGCAAAACTGCAGTTTGCTTACCTTTTTAAAACCAAAGAGCCTGTAAACAATGTTCAGTTTTTGATTGATCGCTATAATATCTCAGAAGTTCGTCTCGCTGATCAAAGCTACACTGTTTTTAGTGCAAATATGACAGATGAAGCACGGGAGAGTCTAAAGAACAATCCCAATATTGAACAAATCATTCCGATGAAAGCAGAAAAAGGAACTGCAGATCCTTCAATATTTCCGCATAATGATAATTATTCCTGGAACACGACTTTCTTTGGTCCCATATACATACCCGAGGCAGGTAAAACAGTTGCCATTACTCCGGAAAGTATTCCCTTTTACAAACGCATCATTGAAGTGTATGAAGGACGTGAAATGGGAAATGAACGCAAAATAACGCAGTCCGGAGACCAGGTACTGCTGAATGGCCAGCCGTTAACAGAATACACCTTTCAACAGGATTATTACTGGATGATGGGTGACAACAGAAACAACTCTGAAGA
Organism: Flavobacteriaceae bacterium; assembly: GCA_040903465.1. Classification (GTDB taxonomy): domain Bacteria; phylum Bacteroidota; class Bacteroidia; order Flavobacteriales; family Flavobacteriaceae; genus Planktosalinus. The sequence goes on along the minus strand of JBBDVI010000063.1, from coordinate 2,124 downwards.
TGCCAGGATGTGGGGCTATGTGCCACATACCCACGTGGTGGGAAAACCGGTCTTTATCTGGATGAGTTGGGATGGTAACGGAAAAGGATTTAATAAGATTCGCTGGGAACGCATGTTCACAACTGTGGGTGGCGACGGCGAACCGGTGTCTTACTTCCGTTACTTTTTGATTTTACTCGCAGGCTGGTTTGTCTTTGACTTTTTCAGGAAAAAGAAAAAACAAAAGAAATAGTGCTTTACCTGAACAATTTTGAAAATTGACGCCGCAGTATAATATTTCAAATTCTGACGCATGAGAATCCTTTTGCATCCCACATATTACGGAAGCATTGAAACTTTTGTTTTGCTGGCAAAAGCAGATTCTGTTGTCTTTGAAAAACACGACAATTATCAAAAACAAACCTACAGAAACCGCACATACATAGCCACCCCTGAGGGGGATTTATTACTCAATATTCCCATCAAACACACATCAAAGGGCAAACGGGGTGAGCGTGATAAGGCGCACCAGAAATACAAAGATGTGCGTATAGAAAACGCGTTTCCGTGGCAACGTGAACACTGGAGATCCATTCAAACGGCATATCGCACATCGCCTTTCTTTGAATTTTATGAAGATGATTTTGCCCCATTCTATGAGAAAGAATATACTTTTTTAATGGACTTCAATCTGGATACATTTGTATTGCTGAACGAACTATTAGGTATTGACCTTGAACCCGGGTTTACAGAAATTTATCAAAAAGAAGTTACAGAAATTGATGACTTCAGGCATCTGGCTGTTGCCAAAAACACAACGGGATTTCAACAAGAACCCTATACCCAGGTACTTGAAAAGCATCACGGGTTTTTGCCCAACCTCTCTATTATTGATTTGTTATTTAATGAAGGTACAAACACTTTGACGTATTTGGAAAAACAACAATTATGAGCCTGCAATTTTTTGTTCATTACGGAATGCACTTTATAGTACCTGCGGGAATTGCTTATCTGTTTTTTCGGCATCGTTTTTTGCAGGTATATGTGATTTTTCTGCTAGCCATGTTCATTGATATAGACCACCTTTTGGCAACCCCCATTTTTGATCCTGAGCGCTGCAGTATCAATTTTCACATATTACATTCTTATTGGGCAATGGCAGTCTATATACTTCTCATATTCTTTAAAAAAACACGTATTGTAGGATTGGCCTTGATGTGGCACATTATTACTGATGCCGTGGATTGCTTGTGGTAATCAATCCCAACTTACAAGGGTACTTATAGGATAATGATCAGAAAATTCTTCTGTGTATGTGCTGAATTCATTCACTTTAAAACGTTTGTCTGTGAGTATAAAATCTATCCGCAAGGGTACTTTCTTAAAAATAAACGTTTTCCCGATTCCCTTTCCGGCCTTGGCAAAAGCATCATTTTTACCTGATTTTAATTTTCGGTATACATAAGAAAAAGCTGTATTGTTCAAATCTGCCGTTATAATGGTTTTGTAAGTCACACCTTCTTGGTGCGCGACCACTTGCTCTATCTGGTTTTGCTGTCTCTGAAAAGAATGGGAAATACGCTTTACCAAACGCTTTGAACTTTCCTCATCAAAATCAACATCTTTCTCGTCAATTTGCAGTGATTGCAAATGAATATTATAGATGCGAAGGGTATCATTTCCCTTAAGTACATCAATAAAAATAGCATTGTTTGAGGAATTTTCAAAGTCAAGCGACCCCTGATTGATGATGGGAAACTTTGAGTAAATGGCCTGGCCAAAACTCGGTTTCTCCCTTTGCAATTTGATATACTTATGCGGATAAGCCTTCAGGTTTACATCGCCGTTTTCAGAATACTCCTGAAAACTGATAATATCAGGATTATCTTTAGCAATCAAATTTGAAATTGATTCAGGAATGTCCCTGCCGGGAAGCCATTCATACAGATTGAACATATGAACATTATATGTCATGACTTTAAGCTGGTGTTCTTTGATTTCCGGCTTAGAAGCAAAATCAAGCCTGTAAAAGGCATTAAACTGAACGATTGTTAAAATCAAAACGATGAGCGATAACAACAATTGCCGTTTTACACGCAGCACCCAAAAAACCAAAAATAAAATATTGACAAATAAAAGTGGTGA
>JBBDVI010000062.1:0-7869 GCA_040903465.1 Flavobacteriaceae bacterium | reverse complement strand
GATGCCTTTTTCAGACCCTTTGGCAGACGGGCCCGTGATTCAGGAAAGCAGTCAGAAAGCGATTCAAAACGGGATGACTATCAAACTGCTTTTTGAACAGTTAGCAGATTTAAGAAAACACACCCAAATTCCGGTAGTGTTGATGGGTTATTTGAACCCTGTGTTGCAGTATGGGTTGGAAGCTTTTTTGTCAAAATGTACTGAAGTGGGCGTTGACGGAATTATTTTGCCTGATTTGCCTTTGGAAATTTATGTGCAAGATTGGAAAGTGCAGTTTGAGAAGGAAGGCGTTTCAAACATATTGTTGATAACGCCCCAATCTTCAGAAGATCGCATCAAAGCCATTGATGACGCCTCAACCGGATTTGTTTATGTGGTCTCTTCGAACAGCATTACAGGTGCCAATAAAAAGTTTGACCGTCAAGCGGAATATTATAAAAGCATCAAAGAAAGGAACTTAAAGAATCCCACATTGATTGGTTTTGGAATCCACGACAGCAAAACTTTTGAAGAGGCTTGTCAATACAGTAATGGTGTTATCATTGGCACCGCATTTATTAAGCACATCACGGCAGAAGGCATCGGTGAAAAATCAATTCACGAATTTGTAAAAAACATCAGGTTATGATTATACAATTGGATAAAAACATTTCGCTACAGCAAATGGAGGCGATTCAAGGGGTACTGGAACAATTCAATATCAAAGCGGTGGATATAAAAACCCAAAACCATTTTTATAAAGTGGCGGTATTAAAAGATGAATTTGACCTGAGAAGGCTGGGGAGGATGCCCGGTGTCAAGGACATTCACAGGGTGACAGATGATTACAAACTGGTTTCCCGAAAATGGAAAGTGACCCCCACAACCATTGATTTGGGTGATGGCGTCACCATAAGCGAAAATAATTTCACTGTGATGGCAGGACCTTGTTCCATAGAAAGTGAGGAGCAAATTGAGGCTGTTGTAAACCAACTGGTCAAGAACAATGTCAAAATTATGCGTGGAGGAGTCTATAAACCCCGCAGTTCACCTTATGCTTTCAGGGGTTTAGGTATGGAAGGGCTGAAATCATTTCACCGCATTTGCAAGGCAAACGGCATTAAAATCATTACCGAAGTAATGCAAGTCTCCCAGATTGAAGAAATGATGGACTATGTTGATATTTTTCAGGTGGGTGCACGCAACACCCAGAATTTTAATTTGCTTGACGCACTGGGGGAAGTGGACAAGCCTGTACTGATTAAGCGGGGTATATCAGGAAGTATAGACGAGCTATTGCAGTCTGCAGAATATGTGTTTTCTGCGGGCAATGAAAAACTGTTGCTCTGTGAGCGTGGCATCCGGACCTTTGAAGGAGCTTACAGAAATACTTTTGACATCAATGCCATTCCCATCCTGAAAGAAAAAAGCCATTTACCGGTTATTGCAGATCCTTCTCATGGGATTGGCATCAGGCGGCATGTAGAGCGCATTACCCTGGCAGCTTTGGTGGCCGGGGCTGACGGAGCTATTATTGAAATGCACTATGAACCCGAAAAAGCCTTTTCAGACGGGCAGCAAACCCTGGACTTTGATGAATTTTCATCTCTGGTGTCCAAAATAAAAAAACTCCATGAAGTAGATTTTTAATCCTCTTCCACAAAATCATCCAGGTCACGACGGTCTTTTTTGGTGGGACGGCCAGTGCCTTTTTTGCGGTAGTAATCTTTGGAATATTTAAGAAGTTCCAGTTTCTCGAGGTTTTCTTTGGGGGTGATGTCTTTTCGGTAGATATCGACAAGCTTTGCGCCCAATCTGGATTCAGGAATATCCAGCACTTCAATTACATAGTCAATCTGGTCCTTTCTTATCTGGATTTGATCACCGGGATAAACTTCCCTGGAGGGCTTTAAATTATCGCCTTTTATTTTCACTTTTCCATTCTTACAGGCATTGGTGGCAATGCTTCGGGTCTTAAAGTACCGCACACACCACAAATATTTATCCACTCGCATACTAAGGAAATTTAAAAAAAGTTAATGATTAGACAAAAATAAGAGAATATTGTATCTTGCACCACCAAAAAATAGAATAATGAAAGGCATGCACAAATTTTTAGTTTTTAGTTTAATTTCACTTGTCATACTCGGTTCCTGCAAAGAAGATGATGATGTTGTACAAAAAATTCCTGAAAGAGACAGGGCAGAAGAAGCAGAAGCAGCAAAAGTGGAAATAGAAACATTTTTGGAAACTCATTTTTATAATTATGAAGATTTTCAAAACCCGCCCGCAGGTTTTGATTATAAAATAGTATTTGATACCATCGCAGGCGATAACGCAGATAAAACACCTTTGATTGAACAAGTAGATTCAAAGCAGGTTTTTGACAGGATAGAACCCGAAGTTAGCTATACACTTTATTACTTAAACCCTGTTCAAGGAGAAGGTGAATCACCCATTTTTGCCGATAAAACATTCCTATCCTACAAAGGTCAGTTTTTAGATCGAACAACTTTTGATGTTTCTGAAACACCTGTTACATTAGATTTGACTCAAGTCGTTGCGGGGTTTCAGGAAGGAATGGTCGAGTTTAACGCGGCAAAGACTTTTAATGAAAATCCCGATGGAACCTTAACCTTTGAGGAGTTTGGTGTTGGGGCAGTGTTTGTTCCTTCAGGGCTGGGCTACTGGCTTTCATCTCCTCCCGGAATGCCAATCTATTCACAACTTATATTTAGTTTCCGTTTATATGATGTTATACCCGATGTTGATCATGATCAAGACGGCATTCTTTCCCGTATTGAAGATCTAAACGATAATGGTTATTTATATGACGATGATACTGATGGAAACGGAATCCCAAATTTTATAGATGCCGATGACGATGGAGATGGTGTTGATACCATAGATGAAATTGAAATAGATGAAGAAGGCAATGTGACCTTTCCTGATTCCAATTTAAACGGAACACCTGATTATCTTGACCCTACATATCCTGACAACTAAATAGAAATTAGAAGAAGAAATAAAAAAATCCCCTGCCAAACGGCAGGGGATTTTTAATTTAAGCAAAGCAGGTGTATATGCTGTTTATTTGCGTTTCAGTACCTTTTTCACAGCCTTTATAATGGCATCGGCATTGAGACCGTATTTTTCCATTAGTTGAGCGGGTGTACCCGATTCGCCAAAGGTATCTTGTGTAGCAACAAATTCCTGTGGGGTAGGGTGGTTTTCAGCAAGCACACGTGCCACGCTTTCACCCAGTCCTCCTAAAAAGTTGTGCTCTTCAGCAGTGACGATACAGCCTGTTTTTTTAACGCTGTTTAAGATAGCTTTGTTGTCAAGAGGCTTGATGGTGTGGATGTTGATGATTTCGGCTTGAATACCTTCTTTTTCGAGTGTCTCGGCAGCCTGGATGGCTTCCCATACCAAATGCCCTGTAGCGATAATGGTCACGTCATTGCCTTCAGTAAGCTGAACGGCTTTGCCTATTTCAAAACTTTGGTCTTCCGGGGTAAAGTTGGCTACAGACGGCCTTCCGAAACGGAGATAGACAGGACCTTTGTGCTCAGCAACCGCAAGGGTGGCTGCTTTGGTCTGATTGTAATCACACGGATTGATCACTGTCATTCCCGGAAGCATCTTCATCAAACCAATGTCCTCCAAAATCTGGTGTGTGGCACCGTCTTCACCAAGCGTTACGCCGGCGTGTGATGCACATATTTTTACATTCTTACCGCTGTAAGCAATGCTTTGTCTTATTTGGTCATACACCCTTCCGGTGGAGAAGTTGGCAAAGGTTCCGGTAAACGGAATTTTACCGCCAATGGTCAGACCGGCAGCGATGCCCATCATATTGGCTTCAGCAATACCCACCTGAAAGAAACGCTCCGGGTGGTTTTTCTGAAATTCATCCATTTTCAAAGAACCGGTAAGGTCGGCACAAAGGGCTACCACGTTTGGGTTTTTCTTTCCTAACTCGGTCATGCCGGCTCCAAAACCGCTTCGGGTATCCTTATTGCCTGTGTTTGTGAATTTTTTCATATCAAGTCCGCTTGTGGCAGATAGCTTTTAATTATACTTTTTTAGTAGTCCCCTAACGTTTCAGGGTTTTGAGCCAATGCCGTTTCCAGCTGCTCATCATTGGGTGCTTTGCCGTGCCAAGCGTGGGTGTGCATCATAAAGTCAACCCCGTTGCCCATCACGGTATGCATAATCACAACAACAGGCTTACCGTTGCCAGTTTTTGATTTGGCTTCCTGCATGGTTTTGATGACAGCTTCGAGATTGTTTCCTTCCTTAAGGGTAAGGACGTCCCAGCCAAAGGCTTCCAGTTTCGCCGTAAGGTTACCCAACGGCAATACGGTATCTGTGGATCCGTCAATTTGCTGTCCGTTGTAATCAATGGTTACGATGAGGTTATCCACCTTGTTTCCGGCGGCATACATAATGGCTTCCCAGTTTTGACCTTCCTGCAACTCTCCATCCCCACAAAGGGTATAGATGAGTTTGGAATCGTTGTTTAATTTTTTTGAAAGTGCAGCACCAATGGCTACAGAAATACCCTGTCCCAAAGAACCTGAAGCCACGCGTATGCCCGGCAAGCCTTCGTGGGTGGTGGGGTGTCCCTGAAGCCTCGAATCCAAATGTCGGAATGTGCGCAACTCCTCAACGGGAAAATAACCGCTGCGTGCCAACACACTGTAAAAAACAGGTGAGATGTGACCGTTTGAAAGGAAAAAAAGGTCTTCCCCTTTTCCGTCCATATTAAAATCGTTGTCGTGTTCCATCAGCACATTGTAAAGGGCTACAAAAAATTCGGTACAGCCCAGCGAACCTCCCGGGTGACCGGAATTTACCTTGTGCACTTGTCTCAGGATATCACGCCTCACTTGAATTACAAGCTTTTCCAGTTGATTGATGTCTGTCATAACAGGGAAGTAAAATTTATCCGTCAAAAATAAGACTTTATATGCCCCCGTCATAGGAAATAAAAATGAGTTTTTAACGAACTGTTGTTAATTGTTTTTTTTGTTCCCTCATTTCCCTTATTGTGCTGCTTTGTTTAATTCGCTACTTTAGCTGGAGCTTCCATTTAAGAACTAAAATATACTCAACGATGAACAAAACCATCTACCAGGTTGACTCTTTTACAGACACTCCATTTAAAGGAAACCCCGCAGGCGTGATGCTGCTTGACGTAGAACTTTCTGAAGAACAGATGCAGAACATCGCCATGGAAATGAACCTATCTGAAACAGCTTTTGTCATCGCTGAAGGTTACCATTACAACATACGGTTTTTTACACCCAGCAGCGAAATAGCCCTTTGCGGCCACGCTACCCTGGCAAGTGCGCACATCCTTTATGAAAGCGGCAAGGTAAAACCTCAAGACTCCATAACTTTTAAAACCACGGAAACGCTCCTGCATATAGAAAAATCAGAAGACCGCATTCAAATGAGCTTGCCGGAATATCCTTTGAAAAAAACAAACTTAGATTGCGACTTTCAAAAGATGCTGGGCTGGGTGCCTTTGGAAACATACCACAGCAAAGGCTGGACAATTGCCGTGGCAAAAACTGAAAACGATATCAAAAACACCCAACCTGATTTCGCTTTGCTAAAGGCACACAATCTGGAAAGCCTGATCATCACTGCAAAAAGTAGTGCAGCAGATGTGGATATCGTGGCGCGTTGTTTTGTTCCTGAAGTGGGTATCAATGAAGACCCGGTCACCGGCTCTGCACATTGTGCACTGGCTCCTCTATGGGCTGGAAAATTAAATAAAAAGGAACTAAAATCAAGACAACTCTCCACCCGCGGCGGACTGCTGGACCTGAAACTCAACAATGGCGTGGTCAAGATTACCGGCAAAGCTGTAACCATCTTTAAAGCAACGCTTGTTATTTAATGCCTTGCATTTAAACCTTTACGCAACAAAACATAGAATGCACTACGTTTCTAAATAGATAGAAGCCACGTTTGCTAAAGACGTGGCTTCTATATATTAAATGTACAGATTGTATCAAAACATACCCAACAGCCACCAAATCACAAAAAAAGCGATGATGGTTCCAAAACAACCACAACCCAATTTTTTTGCTCCGTAACCTGCAATTAATCCTTTGAAAATTTTATTCATTATCTGTAGGTTTATGCTTCTGCGTGCGCTGCTCTGATATTTATAGCATCTTTTGCTACTTCAGATAGTTTTTGATCAGCTGCTTTTTCTTCTTTGAGTGTCTTTTCAAGCAATGACGCTGCTTCTTTTAAGCCCAATGTTTCTGCAAACTGTCGAAGGGTTCCATAGGTTGCGATTTCATAGTGTTCTACTTTTTGACTGGCCGAAATAATTCCCGCATCGCGCATTACACCTTCTTCGCTTGATTCCATAATCTCTTCAGCCTCTTTGATCAGACCAGCCATGGCTTCACATTTTTTGGCAACCGCCTTTTTATCTATGGATTCAAAAACCTCTTCCAGTCGGTTGATCTGGTCTTCAGTTTCTGCAAGATGGCTTGTGAGGGCGTCAATCAATTTTTTAGAGGTTGCTTTTTTAGCCATCTTAGGCAATGCTTTGGTCAACGCTTTTTCGGCCCAGTAAATGTCTTTCAATCCATCTTCAAACAATTCCATTAGTTTAGATGATTCCACTCCACCATTTGATTTTTTATTTTCCATTGTTTTAAATTTTAATGACTACTAAATTATTATTTATTATTCTTGTTCTTTTTGGCTTCCATCTGTTCTTCATAAACAGACCAACTCATCACCCCGTTTTCGGGTTTGGTGGCTTTTTCTACTTTTTCTTTGCGTTCCTTACTCAATGACTTGTTGTCTTTTTGAACAGAACTTTCTGTTCTGTCTGTGCCCTTTGCTTCTTCATCCAGCAGACCATTGGTTTCTTCAACACGTTCCTGCGGATTGTCTATAAATTGCCACGCTTCGCCCATTTCGGGGCTTTTGCCTTCATTCCAGGGGCCTTTAAAATCATCGCCTTTGGACATGTTGAAGTATTTGTTGCTGTATCGCGGGTCGCTTTGCAAAATACCGGGAGGAAAGTTTGGTTTGATGTTTTCCAGCGCTGCCTGAAACATCTGGAAGTGTGCCACCTCACGGGTCATTAAATAACGCAGCGATTCCTTGACATACACATCGTCTGTATATTTCAACAGGTTTTCATACACCATTTTTGCACTGGTTTCTGCACCCACATTCAAACGAAGGTCTGCCGTCAAATCCCCCATTCCCATAATGTATGAAGCACTCCACGGGTTGCCAACACTATCTGTAAGGGTGGGGGTGCCCCCGCTTACCAGAAAGAAGTGTGGATTTATCATGGCATCGTTGATGTAAGTTTCTTTTGCTGCTGTGCCGTCCAGCATCTTGGTGAGATCAGATTCATCTGCCGCATTTTTCAGTTCACCGTTAACGCCGGTGAGCAACATTTGAATGGTTGCACCCACAATCTCGAGGTGACTGAATTCTTCGGTTGCAATGTCCATGAGCATATCATACTCGGCAGGATAGGCTTTTCGGCAGCCGAAAGCCTGCACAAAATACTGCATGGCAGCTTTGAGTTCGCCGTTGGGACCTCCAAATTGTTCAAGGAGTAGTTTTGCAAATTTCACATCCGGCTTAGAAACCCGTGCATTGAACTGTAATTCTTTTACGTGATGAAACATACTTTTAGGTATTAGATTTTATTTAAAAATGAGTAACCAATGAGGTCTTTATCACTCCATAACAGAGCTTAAAAGTATGGTTATTAACCCATTAACACTTTATGCATTTATTGGCTATAGTTATATATTTTACAGGTTCCTCATAGGAGGGGCTGTCATTTCTTTATATATAAGAAGGCAATCTCGGTTCAGGATATAAGGTAGG